>JACQYM010000300.1 GCA_016208225.1 Deltaproteobacteria bacterium
TCATTCAGATTTTCACCCATGCTGAGGTCCATGACCGTATCGGCGCCGGCTTTGAGGGAAACGCACAGCTTTTCCAGCTCCTGCTCCAGGCCGGGCATGTCCCTGGAGGCGCCGATATTGGCATTGACCTTGGTGCTGAGCCCCTTGCCCACGGCCATGATGCGCTCGAAATTATGGTTTTTGTTCTTGGGAATGGCAATGACCCCCTGGGCCACGCCTGCCATCAGCGCCTCGGGCGAGATGGCTTCGTTTTTGGCGCAGGCCTCGAACAGGGGGGTCAGATTGCGGTTGATGGCGTCTTCGCGGATGCTCATTTATTTTTTCTCCTTTTTGCCGAGGTCGGGAAACAGAATGCCAGGTTATGGAAAGCTCTGCTCCATGACCAGGAGCGGGCTGAGGCGCGTGCTTGCGGGACCGGCAAAATTGGCGGGTTGCTGTTAAGGGTGGATAAAAATAACCATTAAGGGAGTCAGGTGACAGAATCCAGGGGGCAGCAGGAGAAAAAAGAAAACCGTGGCCATTGCCGGAGGCTCAGCTTCTCCTGTAAACGATTTCCACCTTTCATTCCGGATTCACTCCTGTCTGCTGACTTCTGAAAAAATTACCAATAAATAACTGGAGCGAAAGAAGAAATAATACCAGCCCCCCTACCGGGATGCAATTAAAAAAACAGGGCCGTTCCTGACAATGGCAGGGTTGACAGGGCCGCTTTCATGCTTATTTTAGGCCACAAATTCGATAGATGCGATCACGGCGGTGTTATGCTGTCTCGCTTTGTCATGCCACGGGACTTACCCAATGACGCGGCAAGGCGCTGCCGTTCACCGCCGGCCCGAAGCAGGCTTTCTTGAAGCAACAGGAGCATTCAAAGATAACAGTTTAACGGAGTAATACAATGACCGGGAAGACAGAAACAAAAGAATTTCAGGCTGAAGTAAAAAAGCTGCTCGATATCGTTATCCATTCCCTCTATACCGAAAAGGACATTTTCCTGCGGGAACTCATCTCCAACTCCGCGGACGCCCTGGAAAAATTCAGGCACCAGAAACTCATGGAGGAAGAGGTGTTTGACGGCGACGCGGAACTTGAGATCAACATCAGCGTCAATGACCAGGAACACACCCTGACCATTATCGACTCGGGCATCGGCATGACCCGGGATGAGCTGGAGC
Organism: Deltaproteobacteria bacterium; assembly: GCA_016208225.1. Lineage (GTDB taxonomy): Bacteria > Desulfobacterota > Desulfobulbia > Desulfobulbales > SURF-16 > SURF-16. The sequence continues at coordinate 1,173 of JACQYM010000300.1, forward strand.
ATAACCTGGGCACCATCGCCCATTCAGGCTCCCGGACCTTCCTCACCACACTTGATCCGGCCCAGCAGAAGGAAGTGAACCTGATCGGCCAGTTCGGCGTCGGCTTTTATGCCGCCTTCATGGTGGCCAAAAGGGTGCGGGTGCAGTCCCGCTCCTACCGTCCTGACGCCGAAGGCTATGAGTGGGCCTCCGACGGCACGGGCAGTTTTACCCTTACCCCGGAAACCGGGCTGCACCGGGGCACGAAAATCATCGTCGAGCTCAAGGACGACGCCTTTGATTACGCCAATGAAGCGACGATCAAGCGCATCATCCGGCAATATTCCAACTTTGTCACCTTTCCCATCAAGGTGGGCGGCGAGAAGGTCAACACGGTGCAGGCCCTGTGGACCAAGGGCAAGGACGACATAAAGGCGGAGGAATACACCGAATTCTACAAGTTCATCGCCAATGCCTTTGACGAGCCGCTCTGCCATCTCCACTTCAGCGCCGATGCGCCCCTGGCCATCAAATCCCTGCTCTTCGTGCCGGAGGACAATGTCGAGCTGATGGGTTTCGGCCGCACGGAGCCGGGGGTGAGCCTCTACTGCCAGAAGGTGCTGATTGAGCAGCACAGCAAAAACATCCTGCCCGAATGGCTGCGTTTTCTGAAAGGCGTGGTGGACAGCGAGGACCTGCCGCTCAATATCTCCCGGCAGGCCCTGCAGGACAACGCCCTGGTGGCCAAGCTGAAAAAGGTCATCACCTCCCGCTTCCTCAAATTCTTGAAGGACCAGGCCAAGAACGAAAGGGAACAGTATGACAAGTTCTGGAACACCTTCGGCATCTTCCTGAAGGAAGGGGCCACCATCGATTACACCCATCGCGATGATCTGGCCAAGCTGCTCCGTTTCGAGTCATCCAAATCAGAGCCCGGCAAACTCATCTCACTTGACGATTATGTGGGCCGCATGCCGGAAGGCCAGGATGCCATCTATTACATCAACGGCCCGAGCCGCCAGGCCATCGAAACCGGCCCCTACTTCGAGGTATTCAAGCGCCGCGAGGTGGAGATCATCTATACCATGGAGCCGATCGACGACTTTGTCTTCAGCCATCTGCACGAGTACGAGGGCAAGAAACTGGTCTCCGCCGACCGGGCCGACCTGAAGCTGCCGGAGAAAACCGGGGACGACAAGGGGGAAAAGGAAGATGCTCCGGCGGTGAAACTCGATGAGCCCATTGCCCAGACGCTGACCAAATGGATGAAGGATGTGCTGGCCGACAAGGTCAAGGAGGTGACCATCTCCGCCAGGCTGGTGGACAGCCCGGCCATGATCGTCAATCCGGACGGCTTTTTCACCAGCAGCATGGAGCGGGTCATGCGGGCCACCAATCAGGAGCACAAAATCGGCAACAAGAACCTGGAGATCAACACCGCCCACCCGCTGATCAAGGGGCTGGCGGAATTGCGGGTGGCGGATGAACCCTTTGCCCGCACCGTGGTCAGCCAGATTTTTGACAATGCCATGATCCAGGCCGGTCTCATGATCGAGCCGCGGGACATGGTGGAGCGCAGCTACCGGATCCTGGAACGGGCCGTGACCAAAAAAGGGGAGTGATGCGTCTCTCTTCGCCGCTGGCCAACTGATCGCGGGATATTTTCGGCCTGTGAGCCGGGGGAAACCCCGGCTCGCGTAGGGGCGGGCTTTTATGCCCGCCCTGGTGTTTCATAACGGGGCCTTGCTGCGCGACCCTTCCCAGCGCATCGCTGATGTGGTATCCTGAAACATCATTTCCAGCAGCTTGCCGGAACCGGATTAATTTGATGGCTGAACGAAAGAGGTTTTCTTTATGCAGACGGTAAAAGAAAAAATTACAGAAGTTGTCATGGCGCAGCCGGACGATGCCACTTACGAAGAAATCATGCGAGAGCTGGCCTTTGCAAGAATGATCGAGCGGGGCCTGCTTGACGCCCGATCAGAGCGGGTTATTTCTGATGAAGAAATGGCTCATCGGATTCGTACATGGCAAAGTTGAGATGGACCAGGAAGCCGAACGGGGGTTGAAGGATATCTATAACTACATTAAACTACATTTGCCGGCCACAACCCCGCCGCTGCCCAAAAAGTTGTTGCCGGTATCTACGACAAAGCGCAATTGCTGCTGGATTCCAGAGCTAGGCCAGAAATTCCGCGCAGAAAGGCGATACCCGAAAAGAGGTGACCTATGAGCACATTTACCGCAGTCGTGCGTAAGGAAGATGATCTTTATGTGGCGGAATGCCCTGAGGTGGGAA
>JACQYM010000294.1 GCA_016208225.1 Deltaproteobacteria bacterium
ACAAAGAGGATGGAGTCGGCCCCGGCCTGCCGGTGTTTGAATGTGTCAGTGCCGGGCGTATCAAAGGCGATGCCCGTTTCCTTGCTTGATTTGATGACGGCAACCCGGTAGCCGGCCTCTTTCAAATGGCTGACCACCTGGGTGGCCAGGGTGGTTTTACCGCTGTCGTGCCAGCCGATAAAGGTGACAATCTTAGGCATGGGATAATACTCTTCTGTAAAAAAAAGCGGGTCTTTTTGCAAGAAAACCCGCGGATTAGTAGTGGAATTTGCTGCGTTTGCAATGAAAAAAAATGCAGCGTTACTTGTACAATAAAACAGCGCGTCACCAAAGGTCAATCGTAAATATTGCTCCTACTATTTGTAACCACTGGGGAAAATGATCACTCATCAGCAAGGAAGGGGCGCATTGGTGATTTCCCCGGCATGCGGAATATGCTGCATGGAAAACCGGGCGGCCGGTTTTCCGGCTGTTTTGCCGCGGGCCGTTACGCGATTTTTTTCAGGCCGATGGGGTTCGGCGCCGTACGCGTGTAACCCTTTTCCTGGGCCACGATATCCAGCGGCAGGCTCGCCAGGTCGGCCAGATCAGCGGGCATCTCTTTCATCAGCCCGCCTTCCACGACCTTCACATAGGTCCGGCAGGTATCGCAGGTGGCCACCCGAAAGCCGGCCTCTCCCTCCGCCTCGATGGTGCCGAGCTGGGCCGCCGCCTTGTTTTCGCAGTTCGGGCAGCCGATGAACCGGTACGGACCGGTGGTGCCGCACCAGGAGCAGTACAGATGGCGCCGGGGACCATCGACGATGGTGGCGAGAGCGGGCTGTGCCGAGCAGAGGGGACAGCGGCCCCCCTCCCACTCCCGGCCGTCGAGGGCGCCGACCTCGCGCAGCCTGAGAAACCAGGGCCTGCTCAGCAGAAAGAGGGTGGTGGCCATCTCACCCGCGGCAGGGGGGAGAGAAACGGCCGGCAGCTCGCCAAGGGGAAGCCGCATGAAGTCGATATCGCCGGCCTCCAGCGCCTGGGCAAGCGGCGCCAGCATCTCCGCAGACAGATCAAAGATGGAGGCGAAGGACCGGAGCACGGCCCCGGCGATGTCCGGCGGGTAGGCCCTGGACTCCGAAGACCCGAGGTTTGCCCGGTTCTTCGGGAGAATCCCGTCAGCCTCGCGCTGGAAGCGCTGCCATCTGGCGTAGAACTCGAAGGGGTCCTTGAGGTGCGGCCGCTGTTCGATCAGGGATTGAAGATCAATGGTCATGGTTCTCCTTATGGAACTTTGGGATAGGTTAGAGTGAGCGGTGCTCCGGTCAATCCTTCTTCGAGGAAAACCCTGAGCTGATCCTTTTCCATTGGCGTGAGCTGCAGGGGCTGCAGCACGGTGTTGCCCTGCCCGCCGCCCGCATTGAAAAATTCTATCACCTCGGCCAGGGTCGCGTAAATCCCGTTGTGCATGTAAGGGGCTGTCCCGGCAATTTCCCTGAGGGTGGGGGTTTTGAATGCTTTCCAATCCTGCCGGTCCTTGGTGATGAGGTAGCGGCCGGGGTCCTCGGCCAGGGTCCGGTACTCCTCGAAATGATAGACCTTGGCGACGAACCGGCGCGTTGCCGCAATGCGCGGGTCTTGCAGGTGCTCGGGGTTCTCCCGGACATTGAGGACGTGGAACCTGTCGTCCGCCAGATTGACGCCGAAATGGCACGCGGCGCATTTTCCCTTGCCCATGAATATTTCATACCCTTTCAGCGCTTCCGGCGAGAGAGCGCTCGCGTCGCCGGTCAGGAAGCGGTCAAGCGGGGCATCGCGTGAGATGAGGGTCCGCTCGAATGCGGCAATCGCCATGGCGATGCGCTCCCGGGTCACGTCCCCGTCGCCGAAGACCTCGGTAAACTCCGCTACGTATTCGGGCACGGTGCGGATCTCCTCCTCCAGGAAGTCCAGGTTCTGGTTCATCTCGAAGGCCGACATCATCGGAAAGAGCGCCTGCTCCTCCAGGGTTGCCGCCCGGCCGTCATGGAACAGGTATTTCTGGAAGGCGACGTTGATCAGTGTCGGGGAGTTGCGCCAGTTCCGGGTGGTGGGATAGTTGAGCGAGATTTCGAGGCCGTCGCTGTATCCCTGCTCGGGATTATGGCAGGTTGCACAGCTCGTGGTCCCGTCGCCGGACAACCGCCGGTCGAAGAAAAGTTTCTTGCCAAGCTCGATCTTCGCGGCCGTCTGGGGGTTCTGCGCCGGGACCGGGACGTCCCGGCACGGCTCAAGTTGGCCGGCGAATCCGCCCGCCGGCAGGCAGAGCAGCCCGAGGAGTATCCAGATTATTCTTCGCATCCGGTTATTTTCCTGTCTGATTCAGTTCTTCGTCAATGATTTTTTTGAAGTAGTCGAACGGACGTTCGCCGATAACCTGCCGGCCGTTGATGTAGAAGGTCGGCGTGTTGTAGAGGTCCATTGACTGGGCAAGCTTCAGGTCGCGGTCGATCGCCGGCTGGCCCGGTCCAGCTTGGGCGAGCGGGAGATCAGCATGTCGTGCATTTCCCAGTATTTGCCCTGGTCCTTTGCGGCGAGAGAAGCCTCGGCCGCCATTCGCGCGAAATCACGATAGCGGTAGGGATAATTCTTGATCACCAGCCGAATCTTGCCGGGGTAGGCCTGCAGTATCTGTTTGACGGTCGGACCGGCCGCCACGCAATGCGGTCACTGGAAATCGATGAACTCGATGATGGTGACCGGCGCATCCGTCGGCCCCATGGACGGGGAGTCGTTGATCGGGACCTCTGTCCTTTTCTCCCCGGCATGCGCCATGCCGAGCAGAAACAGAAGGACAAAGGCGATCAGGGGCAAAGTCTTTTTCGTCATATTCGACAAAAGAGGGGAGACCGCGGTCTCCCCTCTCTCCTCATGAAAGTATTGATAATGACCGGGTTACATTTTCCCGGCCGCTTTCATCCATTTGGGATATCTCTTCTTTGCCACTTCCAGCGGCAACGTACCGTTCACCATGATCTGGAACGTCCCCGGATTTGCCAGGGTACTGAGATAGATATGGACCGGCACGGCGATAATAAAGATGCAGAACGACACATTGTGGACCAGATGCGAAATGAGGATCAGGGTCTGGTTCCCCTGCACAAGCCAGATGGCGAAGCCGGAGAGGGCGATGGCGATCCCGGCCCCGAGAATGGCCAGATAGTACAGCTTCTGGCCGGGATTGTATTTCCCCATGGGCGGGACCTTCACCTTGTGGGAGAGGTATCCCCCCGCCACCTTGAACCATTGCCGGTCATCTTCGTCGTATTCAAGGGCATCCTTGAAAGAATGGCGCATGGAGAACAGGAGGGACAGAATAAAGACCACCCCCACCCAGTTATGCACTGTTTTCATGGTATTGAACCCGCCGAACAGGGACCCGATGGCCTCTGTCTGGAACAGGAAGCCGTATCCGGAGATGATCAGCAGGATACAGCTCACAGCCAGTACCCAGTGATTCAGAATCTCGTCACCACTTGATTTTCTTACCATCTCTGTCATGTTACACCTCCTCCTCTTCCTTGTGGGGGCCGACGGCCAGATAGTGGATCGCCGCAGCGGCGACCACGCCGCCCAGACCCGCCACTGCAAACGGTTTCAGGACCGTGTGCCAGAAGACCACACTGGACGGGATGGCCGGATCATCCGTCATCCCGTAGAGTTTCGGCTCTTCCTTGAACGCGTAGACCGTGCCCAGGCCTCCCAGGTCCTCCTCGCCGTAGATCGTGCCGAAACCATCTTTTTTGGCGGTACTGACGAGTTCAGCCCGGTCGCCGAACCTCAACGCCCCGGTAGGGCAGGTCTTGACGCAGGCCGGCTGCATACCCGCGCCGATCCGGTCGAAGCAGAGATGACATTTTGTCACCTTGCCATCGGCATCGTAACGGGGCACATCGAAGGGGCAGGCGTTGACGCAGAGCTTGCAGCCGATGCACTTGTCACGATCAAAGGCCACTGCCCCTTCCTTGGTCCGGTACAAAGCGCCGGGAGCTGGACAGATCTTCATGCAGCCCGCGTCATCGCAGTGCATGCACCGCCTGCTGACAAAGAGCCAGCGTACGGGGTTTTTCTCGGACGGCACCTCGCTGTAGCGGATGATGTTGAAGGCCGCGCTCGCCAGGTCCGGCGGATTCTGGTACGTGCCGTTGTTTTTGGTCTTGATGCCCGGCAGCTGGTTCCAGGACTTGCAGGCTACCTGGCATGCCCGGCAGCCGATGCAGACCTCCGGAGTAACCAGGATCGCCTTGCGGTTTTTGGTGTTATCGTTTGCCATGGTTCATCACCCCCTATGCCTTCCGGACGTTGACCATGAAGGCCTTCGACTCGGGTATCATTGTGTTCGCGTCGCCCACGGTCGGGGTAAGCAGGTTCGCACTGTCGAACCCGCTGCCGTCCTCGGGGAATTGCCAGCCGAAATGCCAGGTCAGACCGACCTGGTGGACGGTGGAGTTCTCCAGCTTGAAGGGCTTGAACCGTTCGGAGACCATCGCCACCGCCTGCACCTCGCCGCGGCCGGAGACAACAACGACCGTTTCGCCGTTGCTTATCCCCAGCTCTTTTGCCAGTTCCACGCTCATCTCCACGAAGTTCTGGGGCTGCATTTCAAGCAGCCATGAGCAGTGCCGCGTCATGCACCCGGTCTGCCAGTGCTCCGACGCCCGGTAGGTGGTCGCAACAAAGGGGAAGCGCGCATCGCAGGAGTAAAAGGCATCCGACTCGCCGCCGAAGATCTTGATGGTCGGGTTGATCCGCTGCTTGGACATGGAGTTTTCCTCGAGGGGACACTCCAGGGCCTCGTAATGCTCAGGGAACGGACCTTCGTTGAGGCCCGGGCCGAAAATCGAGGCGACGCCGTCCGGCTTCATGATGAAGGGGAACTTGCCGTCGGTGCCCATGGGCGGCGCCGGTCCGTCCGGGACATCGCCCTCCCAGGCCCCCGGTGTGCCGGTTGGACCAACCTTCGTCGCATTCCATTTGAGGAGCGGCCGTTTCGGATCCCACGGCTCACCCTGCGGGTTTACCGAAGCCCGGTTGTAGATGATTCGCCGGTTCACCGGCCAGCACCAGGACCATCCGGGGAAGAGGCCGAGGCCCGTGGGGTCGTCCTTGCCGCGCCGCGCCATCATGTTGACTTCCTTGCCGTCCTTCAGGATATAGGAATTGCAGTAGATCCAGTTCCCGCACGAGGTGGTCCCGTCAGCCTGCAGGGAGGGGAAGCTGGTGACCAGGTCCCCTTTCTTGCCGATGAGCTTGGGAGGGGTCGCCTTCATGTCATACACATCTTCGAGGAAGTAGCCGTTGATCTCCTTGGCTACGGCATGGATGTCAATGTGTTTGACCTTGCCCGCGGTGTCTTTCTCGCCGTAGTCCCAGGTCAGGTTCAGGATGGGGTCGGGAAAGGCGCCGCCTTCCTTCTTGTAAAGTTCCTTTACCTTGAAATAGAGGTCGTTCATGATCTCGGCGTCGGGCCATGACTGGCCGGGAGGTTCAACGGCCTTGTAGCGCCACTGCGCCCACCGCCCGGAATTGGAGATGCTCCCCTCTTTCTCCACGGAGGAGCAGCACGGCAGCATGAACACCTCGGTCTGGACGTCCTTGGGGTTCATGCCGGGACCGCGCCAGAAGGAACCGGTTTCGTTGTCGTAGAGGTTGACGTTCACCATCCACTTGAGCTTGGCCAGGGCCGCGCGCGTCTTGTTGGAGTTCGCCCCGGAGCATGCCGGGTTCTGTCCCCAGGCGAAAAAGCCCTCGAACTGCCCCTGATGCATCTTGTCGAAGAGATTGAGCCACGAACCGTTCTGGCCCACGTCCAGTTTCGGCAGCCAGCCGTAGCCGAAATCATTCTCCTTGGTGGCGGCCGTCCCGTAGATGGCCTTGAGGTAGCTGGTGATGTATTTGGGGCGGTTGGACCACCAGTTGACGCTGCGCGGTTCCTTGGTGGTCGGAGTGTTTTTTTCGATGTACGTCGCGAGGTCGGGCAGGGCCGCGTTCGGCACCGGGTTGTAGCCGGGCAGAATATGGAACAGGAGGCCCTGGTCCGTGGAGCCCTGCACGTTGGACTCGCCGCGCATGGCGTTAATGCCGCCGCCTGCTATGCCCATATTGCCGAGCAGCATCTGGATGATGGTCATGGCCCTGATGTTCTGGGTGCCGACGGTGTGCTGGGTCCAGCCCATGGCGTAGCACTCGGTCCCGGCCCGGTCAGGTTTCCCTGTGGAGCCGTAGAGCTCGTACACTTCCACCAGTTTCTCCTTGGGCGTCCCGGTGATGTTCGTTACCTTGTCCAGGGTGTAGCGGGCATAGTGCTTTTTCAGGAGTTGGAACACGCAGTTGGGATCCTGCAGCGTCGGGTCCTTCAGGGCCAAGCCGTTTTCGTCCTTCTGGAAGGACCAGGTCGCCTTGTCGTAGCTCCGTTTTTCCTTGTTGTACCCGGAAAACAGGCCGTCCAGATCCGCCGGTCCCTTGTAGTCGGGGCTCACCAGGAACGAGGCATTGGTGTAGTTGACAACGTATTCCTTGAAATAGAGGTTTTTTTCCAGGATGTAGTTGATCATGCCGCCCAGGAAGGCGATATCCGTTCCGGAACGGAGCGGGGCGTAGAGATCCGCTTTCGCGGAGGTCTGGGTAAAGCGCGGATCAACACTGATCAGCTTCGCACCCCTTTCACGGGCGCGCATGATCCACTTCATGGAAATGGGATGGTTTGAGGCTGGATTCGAGCCCATGGCCAGGATAACATCGGCGTTTTTCAGGTCAATCCAGTGGTTGGTCATTGCACCGCGTCCGAACGACTCTGCCAGAGCCGCAACAGTTGCAGAGTGTCAGATACGCGCCTGGTGTTCTATGTACACCAGGCCCCATGACCTCACGAGTTTCTGAATCAGGTAGCATTCCTCATTGTCAAGGGCGGCGCTGCCGATATGGGCGATGGCGTCGGTCCGGTTGACCGCAACTTCCTTTTCGACCTCGATCTCCGTGCCGTCGGGCTGTTTTTCCTTCACCTTGATCTTGGAGACCGTCTTGAAGCTCTTGTCCCGGGCGTCTTTGACCAGCCGGGCAATTCTGCCCAGGGCCCAGTCCCATTCCACTTCCTTCCACGCCGTGCCGCCGGGCTCGCGATACATCGGTTTCGTGATGCGGGTATCGTTGTTCGCCATCTGCATCACGGAGGCGCCCTTGGAGCAGAGTGTCCCCTCGTTGATCGGATGATCGGGATCGCCCTCGGTGTTGATGATCTTGCCGTTTTCCGCGTAAACAATGAGGCCGCACCCAACTGAGCAGTACGGACAGACCGTCGTTGTCTGCTTGGCGTTCTTGATCCTGAGTTCCTGGGCATAAGCCCTGGCAGGATCGAGGTTCACGCCAAGAGATCCGAGCACCGCGGTGGTGCCGGACAATTTCAGAAAACCCCTTCTTGAGACTTCCATTTCACCCTCCTTCAAGAATTGCCATTTGCTGCTGCTCCTTCCGCCCCTCCGGAGTGGGAACAACGTTTCGTTGGCCATTGTGAACTGTTTTCAGCTCATTTCCCCGCTGCTCTTATGAGGCAAAGCTGAAAACAATTCTCAAATAAAAAAACAAAGCGCCCTTATTGGGCATTAACACCTGTACATTGTGCGACAATAATTATATAAGTAGAAATACCTAAAAAGCAAAAGAAATAATCATAATCGTAATTATTTTTTACTACTATCGGTTATTATTAAATTTTTTCTGATGGTTTTGGCGGAATTTGCCCATGCCCATTCCCCTGTAAGTCGCCTTGCCGTTTATTAGGAGCTCCTTGGCCTTGTGCAGAATGTGCCTGCTGGTGGGCCATGATGGCTGCAGAAAAGTTTCCGGTAGTAAAAAATCTTTAAAAAACGCCACGATGGCGCATTTTGCGTCCTCGACTTTACGATGAAATTCAAATTATCTGTCAAAAGGACGCCAAAAAAAGCTATTATCGGAAATTGACACCTGCACACAGTGGTACACTTCGATTATATGTGTAGAATTGCCCAAAGGCAAAGAAAAATATGGCTGAAGTAATAATTTTTATGATTATCTGTGCGCTGGATTGCGTCGGATTTTCGAGGTATTTTTGAGAAAAAATCTAAAGTTTAACGAGTTTAGAAAAAGGTATGATAAAACAGATCACAATGACCCACACCTCCGTCATCCTCACCCCGGAGGGACGGCGGGAACAGCAGGAAATTGTCGCCATCGAAACACCCTACAAGGTTGCCCTGAATGACAAGGTGATCGGGGCCTCCATGGTTCTCGAAACAGGCCTGGAGGAGTTCGGGGCCGGCTTTCTTTTCGGCCAGGGGTATGTCACTAAGCCGGAGGAAGTCAAGGAGGTGCTGGTCTGCCCGGAGGGGAAAATTTCGGTCTACGCCGATGTGGAAGAGGAGGCGGCGCCGAAAGAGGTGATCATCACTTCCGGCTGCGGCGGCACCGGAAAAATTTCCAGGGAAATGCTGGAGGGCGCCTTTGACCCGCTGCAGGAATACACGGTGAGCTTCACCGAAATAAGGGAATTCATCCTCACCACGCTGCGTGCCTCCCGGCTTGGCCAGGATACCCATTGCGTGCATGGCTGCGGTCTCTGGGCCGAGGAGCGGCTGCAGGCATTTTACGAGGATGTGGGGCGTCACAACGCGGTGGACAAAATTATCGGCGCCATCCTGCTGAAAAAGATCCCCGCCAGGGGAGCGGTCTACACCACCGGCCGCCTCACCTCGGACATGGTGCTCAAATGCGCCCGCATCGGCATCCCCATCGTGCTTTCCCGCACCGCCCCTTCCTCGCTTGGCCTGGCCATTGCCCGGCGGGCCGGGCTCACCCTGGCAGCCTATGCCCGGCCGGAAAGGCTCAATGTCTTTAACGCGCCGGAACGTATTCTGCTGGAAGGCGACAGGTAAGGCACCCGCGAAGCCGCAAAAACATCATTGCTATTTCCTGCAGCATTCGGTACAGAATTGTTTCGATTGCGGATTGCGGATTGGTCTTGTTGTGCAGGCTGGACCGTAGGAGCGGGCCATGCCCGCGACCTTCGGCATTGCGGCTGTCTCTATCGCGGGCAAGGCCCGCTCCTACGCCGCGAGACTTTCGTAACGGTTTTTTAAGTATGAATTTATCAATATTGACGGAGAAACTCATGTCTGAATTCAACAATGTCACAGTGGTAAAAAAGGCGAATGTTTATTTCGGCGGCAACGTCACCAGCCGCACCGTCATATTCGCGGACGGCAGCAAGAAAACTTTGGGGATCATGCTGCCCGGCGACTATGAGTTCAACACGGCAGACCCGGAGATCATGGAGATTCTCGCCGGGGACCTGGAGGTTCTGCTGCCCGGCGCCGCGGGCTGGAAAAAGGTCAAGGGCGGCGAATCGTTCGAAGTGCCGGCCAATGCGAAATTCGGCCTGAAGATCAAGGAGTTGACGGATTACTGCTGCTCCTTTATCAAATAAGAGGGATCGGGAAAAACAACTCGCCACAGAGCGCACAGAGCCCACAGAGATAACTTATTGAACTTAAAAATATTTTCTCTGTGATCTCTGTGTGCTCTGTGGTGTAAATTCTTTTTACGAATGCATCGGTAAGGCGCACAGGCAGGTTGCGGCCGTCTGCCTGCATATGCAGCCTGGCGCTACAGGAGGAAAGAGATGAACACGGTTTCTTTCGGCAGCTTTCCAGACCAGCAAATCAGCGTCCAGGGACAAGGCCGGCGCCCTGGCCGATCTGCACAGCACCCTGCAGCGGCTGCACACAACGTATCTTGATCTCTGGCAGATCCATGATGTGCGGACCGAGGAAGACCTGTTGGCCATCGGGGGTCCCGGCGGGGCGCTGGAGGCCTTTGTGGAGGCGAAAAAAAACGGCCTTGTCCGCGCCATCGGCGTCACCGGCCACCATGATCCCGCCGTGCTGACCAGGGCGGTGCAGGAATGGCCGGTGGATGCCGTTCTGCTGCCGGTCAATCCAGTGGAGGAAGTGCTGGGCGGATTCCTGACCCGCACCCTGGCGGCGGCCCGGCAGAAGGGTATTGCCGTCATCGGCATGAAGATCCTGGGGGCAGGGCATTTCATCCTGCCGGAGCTTGGCGTAACCCCGGAACTGCTCATCCGTTACGCCCTTTCCTCCGGCATCACCGTGGCCATTGTCGGCTGCGCCACGGCTGAGGAGGTGCGGACCCTGGCTGCCGCCGCGGCCCAGCCGCCCCTTGCGGAGCAGGAAAAAAGCAGGCTGCTGCACATCTTTCAGCCATATGCCGCCAGGCTGGCCTTTTACCGGGGCGTAATATAGCTTGCACCCCCCGGCCCGTCATTTTATATTGTAACCGCTGCCTGCTTTTCGGTTCAAATGGGCGGGCAATGGCAGCCGTAGGTCTGGTTAGGCGGCCCTATATATGAAAGTCACTTTTCTGTCTTGTTGCGCAGACAGGGGACGTAGGAGCGGGCCTTGCCCGCGATAGAGATCGCCGCAATGCCGCAGGTCGCGGGCATGGCCCGCTACGACACGAGACTTTCATTGTCCGTTGTTCCCGCTTGCGGAGATGGCGGTTAGCCGGAAGGCCTCTTTTGCCGGGTTACGCGATACACCCGCTAACCCGACCGACGCTCTGCAAGTCGATGGGAATCACATATTATTTACAACGGCTCAAATGGGCGGGGCAATCGTGACGAGAATCCGCATATCGGTAATGGCCCGGGCCCCATGCGGTTCGCTGATATCGGATATCAGCATGTCCCCCGGGTTGGCCGGCATGGCCGAGTTGTCCTTGCCCAGAAATTCGCCCGTTCCCGCCACGACCAGGATGGAGAGCTGGCCTTCTATCTGGTGGGAGTGGACCGGAAATGTCTGGCCTGCCTTGATGTTGAAGTTGATGATTTTGAAATAGGGTGAATCGTGCACCAGGAATTTCTTGATGCCGCCTTGTTCAAATATGTCTGTTTTGGCTAATTCGATTTTTTTCATATCCTGTCTCCTTGTTGTGGTAACTCAGATAAAACTTCAACTTTCTGAGTTGGCATAACTGATTGAAATCGTGAATTATATG
>JACQYM010000295.1 GCA_016208225.1 Deltaproteobacteria bacterium
GAGGTGCGGGCGGTGATGAGGCCGATTTCCACCTCGGCCTGGCGCAGCAGATTCATGCCGAACCCGTCGCGGGAATTAAACGTTTTCATCTCACTGCCCTCGTCGGTATAGGAAATGGAACCGTCGGTCAGCACGCCGTCCACATCAAGCAGGAGCAGCTTTATCTCTTTCGCCTTGGGCAGACACTTGCGCCAGGCATAGCTCTTTGCCTGGCTTGCCGTACGCTCGGCGGCCTTTTCCCGCAGGGCCTGCATGAATTCGCAGTCCCCGGGATAAACCCCGTTTTGGGGGGTAGGGCATGAATCATTATTTTGCATGGAAGGCCCTTGTTGATTGCGGATTATATGATTGCGGATTTCGGATTTAACACCACCCATGAACATGCCGGTGCGACAAACCACCCACCACCCCTGAACGTGTAGGGGCGGGTTCTAAACCCGCCCTCCAACCATCATGACATGCACGGCGGTTCGCAAACCCCACCGCCACCCATGAACATGCCGGTGCGACAAACCCGCCCTTTCCCCATCACCCATCACCCAAACCATGAATGGCGATGATGTTCTTCAACAGCGGTTCGAGCTCGTCCAACGGCAGCGAATTCGGCCCGTCGCACAGGGCCTTGTCCGGGTCCGGATGCACTTCCATGAAAATCCCGTCCACCCCGGCCGCCACCGCGGCGCGGGTCAAGGGCGCGATAAACTGCCGCTGGCCTCCCGAACTGCCGCCGGCCCCGCCGGGCAGCTGCACGCTGTGGGTGGCGTCATAGATGACCGGACAGCCAAGGGAACGCATGATGGGCAGCGAGCGCATATCAACCACCAGATTGTTATACCCGAGGGTGGTCCCCCGTTCCGTCAGCAGGATGCTGCGGTTGCCGCTGTCCCTGATCTTGGTCACCGCATGCGCCATGTCCCACGGGGCCATGAACTGCCCTTTCTTGACATTGACCACCCTGCCGGTGCGGGCCGCCGCCACCAGCAGATCGGTCTGCCGGCACAGAAAGGCGGGAATCTGCAGGATGTCGAGCACCTCGGCGGCCTGGGCAACCTGGGTGATATCATGCACATCCGAGATGACCGGCACCTGAAATTCCTGTTTGATATCAGCCAGCAGGCGCAGGCCGTCGGTCAGTCCCGGACCGCGGTAGGAAGAAAGGGAGGTGCGGTTGGCCTTGTCAAAGGAGGCCTTGAACACAAACGAGATGCCCAGGCGGGCCGCCACGTCCCTGACATGGCCGGCAATATGCCGGGCCGTCTCCGCTGATTCCAGCACGCAGGGACCGGCGATCAGCAGCAACGGACTGCCGGGACCGACCCGCATGGAGTCATTGATGGCCACGCTATCGATCATTTTTTGTCGCACCTGGCCTTAAAGGTTTCAACATCCCGGCAAAAACGGACCGCGTCGTTATAATCGATGTCCTTGTTCACGCAGCGTTTGTTCATGGCGTCTTCAAAGCTGACCATGCCCACCGCTTTCCCCTTGCGGATCTCGTCAAGGATCTGGCCTTCCTTTTTCTGCCGGATCAGACTGGCGACCGGCTGGGTGTTCATCAGGATTTCCATCACCGCGATCACGCCGTTGCCGTCAATGGTCGGCACCAGCACCTGATTGATCACCCCAAGCAGCGTATAGGAGAGCTGCGTGCGGATAAATTCCTGCTCATCCGCGGAGAACTCGGCGATAATTCTGGTGATGACGGCCGATGCCGTGCGGGCGTGCAGGGTGGCCAGCACCAGATGGCCCGTCTCCGCCGCCTTCAGGGCAATGCGCATGGTTTCCACATCGCGCATCTCCCCCACCACGATCACGTCCGGATCATGGCGCATGGACCAGCGCACCCCATCGGCGAATGAAAAAATATCCACCCCGATCTCCCGCTGGGAAACATTGCACTGCTTATGCCGGTGCACGATTTCAATGGGATCTTCGATGGAGATGATATGTTTGCTGCAGGAGGAATTGATATGATCGATAAGACTTGCCATGGTGGTGGTCTTGCCGCTGCCGGTGGGACCGGTCACCAGAAAAAGGCCGCGATCATGGATCATGGAGGAGCGCACCTGCTCCGGAATCTGCAGCTCATCCATGTTGAACATGACATTACGGAAATGGCGCAGCACCATGCCGATGGCGTTGCGCTGCCGGAAGACGGCAACCCGGAAACGGTGCTCCCCGTAATTATAGCCGAAATCGGCATTGCCGGTTTTGGACAGCTCCACCATGCAGCGCGGCGGGGTGAGGGAACGCATGATCTGCTCAATATCGGCTGCGGTCAGCGGATCGGCAGGCAGCCGCACCAGCTTGCCGCCGATGCGCAGGGTCGGCGGCACGCCCACTGCCAGATGAATATCATTGGCATTATGGCTTATGGCGACGTTGAAGAGCTTTTCAACCATACCAACTCCTTTTTTCGGCAAACGGCGGGAACAGGGAAGGAGACAGGGAACTTCAACCTAAGGGCATCTTGTTGTAGGAGCGGGCCATGCCCGCGACCTTTGGCTCCCTAACCCCGTTATCGC
>JACQYM010000318.1 GCA_016208225.1 Deltaproteobacteria bacterium
AAATTTTAATAAAATTTTTTTAGAGCATTTTTCCGCCAAAAAACATCAATTGGTTGGTGTTTGTCTTGTCAGCGATAAGGAGAAAAAGAGTGCCAAGTCTGCTCCACTCAGAGTTGTCGAGGGACGGCAGGCCAAATAAGGTGCTTTCCGGTGCTTGAAGTACTTGCCGTACCTGTAAAAAGTCTGATAGAAGCTCCAACTGCCTTCCGCTGGTTGCGGCAAGCGTAACCGGTTGAACTTCTCCTGTTTTTTCAAGATCCCCATCTCATCCGCAGTTCCCTTCCCGTGTTTATCCGATATTTATTTTTCCCTCTATTTTCTTGGTCGACATGGTCTGAAAAATCAGCTATATTAAAAAGTTCTTATTTTGGGAATAGATCACATTTATGATGAAAAACGGACCAGAAAAACAAAGAATCGTCATCACCGGTGTCGGCCTTACGGCCCCGAATGCCGCAAGTCTTACGGATTTCCGTAAAAAACTGCTGGCGGGCGTAAGCGAGATACAGACCATTGATCTGCGCTATGTGGGGAAGGTGCATGCCGGTATCTGCTCCTTTGACGAGACACGGTACCGCAAGAAAAAGGAAAACAAGCGGGGGACCAGGGCCGGATGCATCGGGGTCTACTGCGCCAATGAGGCGCTGCTTGATGCCGGTATTGATTTCAGCGGGTATGACCGGGCCAGGACCGGGGTATATATCGGGCTTACCGAGCATGGTACGGTGGAAACGGAAAACGAGGTCCATAATATCAGCAAGTTCGATTATAATGTTGATTACTGGACCCATCACCATAATCCGCGCACGGTTTTGAACAACCCGGCCGGCGAGATTACCATGAATCTGGGCATCACCGGACCCCATTATTCCGTGGGAGCAGCCTGTGCGGCTGGCAATGCCGCCCTGATTCAGGGGGCGCAGATGCTCAGGCTGGATGAGGTGGACATGGCCCTGTGCGGCGGGATTTCGGAATGCACCGGCTCCTTCGGCATTTTCGCCAGTTTCAGGGCCCAGGGCGCCCTTGCCGAGCATGCTGATCCCACCAGGGCCTCCCGGCCGTTTGATCGGGACAGAAACGGCATTGTTATTTCCGAAGGCGGCTGCGTCTATGTGCTGGAACGGCTCGATCGCGCCCTGGAGCGCGGCGCCCGGATTTACGGGGAGCTCGTCGGCTATGCCATGAATTCAGATGCCCGCGACTTTGTCCTCCCCTATGGACCCCGGCAGGCGGAATGCATGCAGCTCGCCCTGCAGCGGGCCGGACTTGGCCCGCAGGATATCGACATCATCAATACCCATGCCACGGGCACCAGGCAGGGGGATGTGGAAGAGTGCCGGGCGATCCGGGATGTTTTTTCGGCAAGTTCCACAACCTGGATCAATAACACCAAGAGTATTATCGGTCATGCCATGGGAGCCGCCGGAGTTCTGGAACTGGCCGGCAATCTTCCCTCCTTTGTCGATGGTCTCGTGCATCCGACCATTAATCTTGAAAATCTTGATACGGACTGCGCTTTGCCCAATATCGTTGCCGGCACGCCGAAACAGCTTGACAACGTAAGCACAATTTTGAATAACTCATTCGGCATGGTCGGAATCAATTCCGTGGTGATTGTGAAAAAATTTATTGAATGATCAAGGTCATTCCAGAAATGGGATATTTCGTTCAGGATCAAGCACCGCAAAAAATACCGGAGACCTCTTCTTGATATCCCGAAAATGATTTTTTGCGCACCCCAAGGGCATTTGCCACGCGGCACATGACGCAGGGTTGGACCATGGGGGCCATTTCTGAACGGGTACAGGCAGAAGAGACCAAAAGAGCATGGGTGCTGCCGTCGGCATGCCATTGAGTGAATATGGAGTAGACATGACACGTGGTGAGATAAAAGACGTCATTTTAGAGATAATCGCCGATATTGACGAAGATGCGGATATGGATGGTCTGAATGCCGATGAGCCCCTGCGCGATCAGCTGGATCTCGATTCCATGGACTTTCTTGATATTGTCATGGAGCTGAGGAAACGCTATAAGCTCCAGATCCCCGAGGCAGATTATCCTGAGCTGGCCACGCTGGCCAGCTGTATCAATTACCTGGAACCGAAATTAGGAGCCATTACGAAATAACCTCTTTATTTTTAAGCATTTCGTTACGGCTTCTTATGACGTCCCTGTCATCCGGACGACGATATTGTTTTTTTTGTAACTATCCAGCTCGAAGCGAAAAATGTGCATTGTCTCGGTATTGTAACTGTTCAGCAGTGCCGTAGATGCGCGAAAGAGGCTGATTCGCTATACTTTAGTATGCGAATTGGCCGATGACAAAGCAGATGCGGTGCTGCTGGACAGTTTTACTTTTTTTTACAACGGCTCAGGGGCTGGGTAACAAGTCGCACCGCGCCGGAATCTGATGACCGTTTCCATTGTCATGAACCCAATGAGGCGTTAAACAGCCGGTGGCTGACTATTCCCTTGTTATCATCGGCGCCGGCCTTTCCGGCCTGGCCGCCGGTATCCGTTTCGCCCGTTTCGGCGGCTCTGTCCTGATTCTTGAAAAGCATGCCATCCCCGGCGGCCTGAACTCCTATTATTACCGCAAGGGCTTCCTGCTTGAAACCGGGCTGCATGCCATGACGAATTTTGCCGGCCCGGGGGACAAACGCGCGCCGTTGAATCGTCTTTTCCGGCAGCTCAAGCTGTCGCGCCACGATTTCATCACCCATGAGCAATACTCCTCGCTCATTTCCTTCCCTGATAATGCCACTCTTCGTTTTTCCAACGATTTCGCCATGCTGCAGGAGGAGATTTTTTCCCGCTTCCCTGGGGAAATCGACGGTTTCCGCCGGCTGCTGGCGGTCATCGACGGTTATAATCCGTTTGCTCCCGAGCCATGGCTTTCCACCCGGGCCATGCTGGGCCGCTTTCTGCACGACCCCCTGCTGACCGATATGCTGCTTCTGCCGCTCATGGTATACGGCAACAGCGAAGAGCATGATATGGATTTTGCCCAGTTCGTCATCATGTTCCGTTCCATCTATCAGGAGGGTTTTTTCCGGCCGGAGGGAACCATGAAGGACTTTCTGGCCCTGCTGGTTGACCAGTTCACCGCGTTTGGCGGGGAAATACGCTATAACAGCCGGGTGGAGGCGGTTGCGGTGGCGGATCAGCGGGCAAAGAGCGTGAAACTGGCGGATGGCGCCATCATCAGCTGCGATGCCGTCATTTCCACCGTCGGCGCGCCCGGCACCTTTGAGCTTCTGGCCCTGCCCCGGCAGGAAGATAGTTACGCGGGCCGGATGAGCTTTGTCGAATCAATCTATATCCTGCCGCATCAGGCGAAAGAAACGGTGAAGAGTACGCATACCATCATCTTTTACTGCCTGACCGACCATTTCCAATACCGCCGGCCGGAGCAGGCGGTTGATCCCTCCTGGGGGGTCATCTGTTTTCCGGAAAACTTCCATGGCCTGCCGCCCGCCGATACTTTTCAGATCCGCATCACCCATGCGGCAAACTATGACCTGTGGAAAAACGCCACACCCCATGACTATCAGATGATGAAAAAGGAGTGGGTGGCGAAATCCAGGGAGATGACCGCTAAAATTATTGGGAATTATCAGCAAAACATTGTATATGAGGACAGTTTCACCCCGGTTACCATCGAAAGGTACACGGCGAAAGCCCGTGGCGCGGTCTATGGCAGTCCGGTCAAGGTGAAGGATGGCAGGACCCCCTGCAGTAACCTTTTCATCGCCGGTACCGATCAGGGTTTTCTGGGCATTGTCGGGTCAATGCTGAGCGGGGTGACCATCGTCAATCAACATCTGTTAACTTCAGAGGTTGTTTGACTAAATACCTACAGGCTAAATACCTTCTTTCCCATGGTTTATCAGTCAATAGATAAGGCGGCAGACAGCTACGACGTCGTTGTGGTCGGGTCGGGGCTGGGCGGTCTGACCGTATCCAACCGTCTGGCCCGGGCCGGCCATCGGGTATTGCTGCTCGAGCATCATCATCGCCTGGGCGGCCTGGCCACCTGGTTCAAGCGCAAAAGCCATATCTTTGATGTCTCCCTGCACGGTTTTCCCTACGGCATGGTGAAAACGTGCCGCAAGTACTGGAATGAGGCGATCAAGAACTCCATTGTGCAATTGAAAAATATTGTCTTTGACAACCCCCAGTTTTCGCTGACCACCACCTTTGACCGCAACGATTTTACCGGGATCCTGCAGAACAAATTCGGCATTTCCGGCACCGTGATCGATGAATTTTTCACCACCGTGCGGAAAATGAATTTTTATGATGACCTGGCCATGAGCACCCGGGAGCTGTTTGAGAAATTTTTCCCCGGCCGCACCGATGTGCATCGCTTGCTCATGGAGCCGATTACCTATGCCAACGGTTCGACCATGGATGATCCGGCGATTACTTATGGCATTGTCTTTTCCAATTTCATGGATAAAGGGGTTTTCACCTTTCAGGGCGGGACCGACCATCTGATCGGCATGATGCGCGATGAGCTGGAAGCAAACGGCGTCACCATCTGCACCGGGGCCAGGGTGGACCGCATTGTTGTTGAAAAGGGCAGGGTGCGGGGCGTAGCCGTGGGTGACCGGGTGATCAGCGCCCCATGCGTCATTTCCAACAGCGGCATTACCAACACCGTTGACGGCCTGGCCGGCCGGGAGGCCTTTCCCGCTGATTTTCTGGATGAATTCGACAAGGTGCAGATCAACAATTCCAGCTGTCAGGTCTATATCGGCATCAAACCGGGCGACTCTTTTCCGGATGTGGGCGATCTGCTTTTCACCTCCACGGCGGCGACGTTTGATTCAGCCGAGATGCGGGATATGAAGACGAAAAGCCGGACCTTTTCCATCTACTATCCCCAGACCCGTCCGGCG
>JACQYM010000319.1 GCA_016208225.1 Deltaproteobacteria bacterium
CCCTTTTCGAGCATTTCCAGGTCCCTGGCGCGGAAAAAATCAGCCACCTCCCTGGTGAAAAA
Organism: Deltaproteobacteria bacterium; assembly: GCA_016208225.1. Taxonomy (GTDB): domain Bacteria; phylum Desulfobacterota; class Desulfobulbia; order Desulfobulbales; family SURF-16; genus SURF-16. Next base: position 63 of record JACQYM010000319.1, read on the forward strand.
ATCATAATCCGTATGGCCGATTATTTTTTCCTTGTCCCAGCCGGCGAATTCGCTGAAGGCCTGATTGCAGCCGAGATAGACGCTTTTTTTGTCCTTGTAGAAGATCAGGTCGGGAATGGAGTCCATGAGCGAGGTGAGCAGCGTTTTGCTGTTTTCCAGGCGCTGCAGGATGTTCTTCTGTTCCGAGGTGTCCCGGAGAATGCCGCTGAACAGGATCTCATCCCCCTGGGTCCAGTTCGAGATATTGAACTCAAGCGGGAAATCGGTGCCGTCCCGACGCAGGCCGCGCAGGCTGCGGGTTTTGCTCTGATAAGGAACGCCGCCGGCATCAACGAACAGCCCCATTGTCTCATCCGCATCTTTGCCATGTCCCGTTGCCAGCAAACTCTGCAGGGCAAGGCCGGTCAGTTCTCCGGCCCGGTAGCCGAACATCTTTTCCGCCCCTGAATTGGCCAGGGTGATTATGCCGTGGCGGTCAGCGATGATGATGCCGTCGGAAGTGGTCTCAATCACGGAGCGGAACCGCTTTTCGCTTTTTTCCCGTTTCCGTATTGCCGCCAGCAGATTGTGCCGGACCCTTTCATAGTAGACCAGCAGAATGCCGATACTGGCCAGGAGATACAGCATTGAGGCCAGGAGGTATCCCCAGGGAGCAAACCAGAGCAGGGGCCGCAGGAACGGGTAATCCGCCTTGTGTATTCCCCAGAAAATCAGGGCCCAGCCGGTGACACGGCTGGCGATGCTTTCTCTGCCCGAGGCCATCAGGATCAGATAGCCGGACCAGCCATAGGCAAAGCCGAGAAAAAGGGAAACCGGCAGGTCGATGACCAGAAAGGAATAGGCCCTGGCCGAAGCGAACAGGGTCCAGCCGATACAGCCTGCGGCGCCGAGCAGCCAGGCCGGGGAGAATTTCCGATCGATGAAGACGTATGTGCCGCAGGCAAAAAGAACGGCGCCGGTAACCGAGGAGAATTGCTGCAGATGAATCATCCAGCGGGGTATTTGCTCAAGGACCAGGCCGAGTTGGATGAGAAAACGGCAGCCGTAAAAAATCCAGCCCGCTGCCCAGATCGCCAGGGACCGTTCTTTCTCCTGCAGAAAGAGATAGAGGTAGATCAGGGAGACAAAAAAAGTTGTGGCTGCTGTTGCCACGAGAGAGGGAGGAAGCCAGTCCATTTCAGTTGCCGGGTCGGGTTTGAGTCATTGGGTTATTGCATCGAGGGGATCAAGGGCGCCTTATGGCCAATTGCCCTGTCCATGAAACCAGCAAAAATCATACTACATTGTTCAGCTGAAAATCAAAGTAATGTGATGCAACGCAGCAGGCGGCGACTTTTTGCGGGGTCATCAAGTTTTGCTTTACAGCAATTCCCCTTTTGTGATAGGGAAGATGGATGTTGGTCTTTTACGACATCCCTGTCATTATCATGGCAGGGCATCCTGCTTTGCTGTCGGTTGTCCTGTCATCCGGCGGGGGCATAATCCGCACATAATCCATGGCTGAAAAAAAAGATTCCATACTGATTGCCTCGCCTTTTATCTCCTGCAATCATGTCTGCGCCGCCTTGAAGGAAAAAGGGCTGCCGTATGATTCAGTCTGGCTGCAGATCGGTCACATTATCAACCATATCGATAAGATAACTTGTCTGAATGACGAACAGAAGCAGAAGCTCAGGCAGGCCTTTGATGAGTATATGGTCCTGCTCAGGAAAAAGGACAAGGCGGAAGTGGACCGTCTGGGCCGGGAATTTCTCGCCGAGATCGACAGGCTGAAAAACGCCGAAATGGCCAGGGTCCTGAAGATCGAACAGGACTTCAACGCCGAGCTGATTAATGCCATCAGCAAGAATCTGCATCAGCTTTACAGCATTATCGGCAGAAACGACGCCTGCGGCATGATCGACAGCCTCAAGGCCGAAACCCTGAATTCGATCAAATCGGCAAAAAACAGGGGAGATATTCTGAAAATCGTGGAGGCCGGCTTCAACGATGTCAACAGCCGCGTGAAAACCGCCCAGGAAAAGATGGAACTCTCCATGGAGAGTCTGCTGGTGCTGGAGTCCAACGCCATCATCGACAAGCTGACCGGAATTTTCAACCGGCGTTTTTTCGATCAGGAGCTGCCCAAGGTGGTCCAGACCTTTCTGGACAAGGAAGGCAAGGTCCCCTTTTCGCTGCTGCTCATCGACATCGATAAGTTCAAGGAAGTGAACGACACCTACGGCCATTTTATCGGCGATCGGGTCCTGCAGAGGATTGCCGCCACGATCCAGAACAATTGCCGGGCCGGCATCGATTCCCCCATCCGGCTGGGCGGCGACGAGTTCGCCCTGTTTCTAATCGGCACCAATGAAAAAAATGCCTTGAAAAAGGGCGATATCATCAGAAATGAAATCTGCAGAAAACCGATGACCTTCACCCAGCGGGAAACGGATGCGGCGCCCCATGATGTCTCCTTTGTCGCCGAGGTGAGCATCGGCGTGTGCGAGCTTGATATCGCCTGGAAGGACATCGCCCCCGGTGATCTCAACAAGAGCGCCATTTTCTGCGATCCCGCCGAAGACAACCCCATGTACAAGCTGACCTGCATGCTGGCCGAATCCGCGGACCAGGCCCTCTATGAGGCCAAGGCCCTGGGCCGCAACCAGGTGCGCGCCTATCGCAGGCGGTGAGAGCGCTTATTTATCGCTTCTGTTCCGCCCGCCGCTTTATAAACGTTGCAGCCGGCGCCCCGGTCTCTGCCTTCCGCATCCTGTTGACAATCATGTTGTTTGCCTCTGTCCGGGCCATAACCGGCTGCCGCCGGGGTGGTTCCATTTATCATGAAACCATTGGGGGAAGAAATGTATAATATTTCAAGTATCTATCCCAAGAAAGAAGGATGTCGATTCGATTTTGATTATTATCTGAACAGCCACATGCCCTTGTCGATTGCGCGCCTGTCCGGGGCCAAAGGGTTTCAGGGGGTATCGGTCGAACGCGGCATGGAGATCGAGGAACCGAGAATAGAATCAACCTATGTGGCCATGTGCCACTACTATTTCGACACACTGGAAGATTTTATGGCGGCCTTTCTCCCGCACGCGGAAGAATTGCGGGGGGATATAAAAAATTACACGGATATCCAACCCGTTATTCAGATCAATAAAGTTGAGATTGCGAGGCCGGAACGCACCTGACGCTTTCGATAATATACACATAGGAGATCATCATGCCGATCAGTATCACGATCAGTCCCGAGGCTGCGGTACAGAATGGCGCACAATGGCGCGTGCTGCTTGACAGCGGCGAAACAGGGCCATGGCAAGGTTCCGGCGAGTCGGCTGACCTGCCCGAACCTCGTCGCTACCGGGTGGAATTCAGCCCGGCGGCGGGGTGGCGAGAGCCGGCCGAGGTGCTGGTCCGCAATGTGGTCGGGTGCACCAGCTGCAAAGCCGTGGCGTACAAACCGCTGTCGATCTATGAACTCGGCCTGATCCCCTCCCAGACCGCCTGGCATGAGCAGTCCCTCGAATTCCTGATACCTTCTGCCGAGGCGCACGCGGTCGAGGTCAGCAGCAATCCCGTGCCGGAGGGCGCGCTCTCCCTGGACCCGGAATCGGGTCTTTTCCGCTACACGCCCGCGCCTGCCGACAAGTTCCCGTTTCAGGTGACCTTGACCCGCCGGGACGGGGAAAAGACCCAGACCTTCGAGATCACCCCCATGCCGGTGCTGCCGCCCGAAGTTGCCGTATTCGGGGGCAGAGCGGCCCCGGCAGGCGCGGCGCCCCGGCTGCTGCTGGCTGCAGCTCCCCAGCTCACCCTTGGCGCCTCAGTTCTTGATTTTGGACTCGAAGCCGCCGTCCTTCCCAAACCTTTCTCCCTGACCGAACAGATCATTACCCCGACCTTTCTCGATTCGCCGCCTGACATCATGCGCGGGGAACAGAAACTGCCGGCGTTCATGCTCACGGCGCTGCCCGTTGGACTGCTCGGTGCCGATCCGGCGAGTCAGGGCATGATCGGGACCGGCGCCGCCACCTCCGAAAGGGAACAGCCCCGTATCGAAACCGGGGAGAACGGGTAGGAGTTGCTCAACAACGAGCGCCGGATTACCAGCGACATCCGTCTGATCGGCCAGGATATTGTGCTTGAAAAGGGGCGCGAGGCCTATGACCGGATCCATGCCAACCCGGCGCTCAAGCGGCTGGAAATTTATGCGGAGACGGTGACCCTCCGTGGTCCGCTGCATCTGCCCCAGACCAATGTCAGCATCCATGCCAGGGAACTGCGCTTTGAGGACCAGGTCGATGCCGTCGCCTGCCTGTGCACCACGCCGCTGGACTATCTGACCGGGGCCGGGCCGGCCACGCGGCAGCCGGTGAAAGACAATAAGGGCCAGGTGGTGAAGGATGCCGCGGGAATGGAGAAATGCACGGTCACCCCGGCGGGTGAAGGCCGGAACGGGGCAAAGGCGGGTGATGTTGCCCTGCACATCGAGTCCTGCACCGCATCCGACCCCTTCCGCAAGCGCTTCATTCTGAACGGCGGCCGCGGGCAGGACCCCGGCCCCGGCCTGCAGGGCCGTGACGGGGCCAAGCTGCAGAGCGTTGAAAGTTATGGCCAGGCGAACTTGAAGGGCTACGTCTGGAAGATCGTCTATGGCGAGCACACCTCTAAAAGGAGCTTTTTTTACAAGACCCATACCGACACATGGGGGACGAAGGCCTGGCCCACCGACGGCGAGCCGGGCATACCGGCGGGCAGCCCCGGCCAGGGCGGCGACGGGGGCAGCCTGACAGCCACCCTTGATCTCGCCGCCCTGGTCGAATCGGCCGGCGGCCCGGCGGGAGAGCGCGGCCCGGATTATGCGGGCGGCAACGCAGGCGAGCCGCAATACTCCACCATGGTCAGGTCATGGAACACCGATGACGGCTGGGACCATAAATGGGGCTGGGATTATCTGAACCATGAAGGCAAGACAACCTATGTCACAAGCCCGGGGCCGGGCGTCGTTTCCCCTGCAAGCCGGGCCGGCAGTCCGCGGCAACCGGCCAGGGCCGGCCATCCTCTCTCCTGGCTTCATCCCCTGCTGCTCCACA
>JACQYM010000320.1 GCA_016208225.1 Deltaproteobacteria bacterium
AAGCTCACCCCCAAGGGGAGGAGCAGGCAGGCTGATGTTTGCGAGAAAGTTTCCATAACGCGTCGATCAGACGACGCGTATTCGGACTTCAGTCCGTGACTCAAATCACCAGCATTAGCTGGCGGTTGTTTAGTCCAAGTAGTTATCTCTGTGGGCTCTGTGCCCTCCGTGGTTAACCTTCAGTTTCTACGGGTCCATCTTATCGCATGGCCGCCGAGAGCCCGGCCAGCAGCTGGTCCGCTACGCTGTTCATGGTTGCATCCGCATCAACAACAGGACTCCCCGACCGTTCGGCCGTTCTGATTTTGGGCGAGCCGGGGAATGAGACGAGCGGCTTTTCACCCAGGCCGGTGATGAGGAACTGCTCGTCATCCCCGGTTTCGATCAGATTGCCGACAAAAAAAACACGGGGGATGCCCGAGTCTTTGGCAAGTTTCCGGATTTTTACCGCGGTGCGTATGCTGGATTGGGCCGGGATCACCACAATGAGCAGGGCATCGACCCCGGCAATGGTTCCCCGTCCCAGATGCTCCACGCCTGCCTCCATATCAAGCAGCACCGTCTGCGTGGGGGTGAGCAGCAGCTTGGTCAGCAATCGTTTCAGCACCGTATTCTCCGGGCAGGCGCAGCCGCCTTCCGCGGTCTGGATCGCCCCGAGCACCATCAGTTTGATCCCGTCCTTTTCCCGCATGAACTGGGCGGGCAGGTCATCGACCTTGGGGTTGATATTGTAAAATGGCGAACCTTCGACCTTGCCGGCCCGTTCCGTCAGCATCTTGGTCATATCGGCAATGGGGGTGATATCGTCCATGTTATCCACCCCCAGGGTCTGGGCCATGTGCGGGCTGGGATCCGCATCAATCACCAGCACCTCCCTGCCGCTTTTCCGGGTCTGCCGGGCCAGAAGAGCCATAATTGTACTCTTGCCAACACCGCCCTTGCCGCTGATCGCTATTTTCATTATAGTGTACCTTTTATGTCAGGAGACGGGAGTAAGAAGACGGGATCAGAATGGGGAGGGCAGGCTCTTTGCCTGCCTCCTGAATTCTGTTTTCCCACTCCCGGTTCCTGGGCAGTTGCCCTTATTATGCTGTTGAATTGTGCCACATACTATACCCTATGAACCTATCGAAATCAAAGACTATGGTCAAGCCGGGCATCGAACAACTCATCGCCGATCCGCCGGCGGAACTGCGGGGCAAACGGCTCGGCCTGCTCTGCAACCAGGCCTCCACGGACCGCAGTTTCCGCCACAGCCGCGATCTCGTTGCCCAGGCTTTTCCCGGGCAGCTCACCTGTCTGTTCACCCCCCAGCACGGCTTCTTCTGTGAAAAACAGGACAATATGATCGAGTCGGATCATGGCCGCGATGCGCTGACGGATCTGCCGGTCTTCAGCCTCTACGGCGAGACGCGCCGGCCCACGGCGGCAATGTATGAACATCTGGATGTGCTGCTGGTCGATCTGGTCGATGTGGGCACCAGGGTTTATACCTTCATGTCCACCCTGGCCTACTGCCTGGAGGAGGCGGCCCGCGCCGGAAAGAAGGTGATCGTGCTTGATCGTCCCAATCCGGTGGACGGGGTGCATGTCGAAGGCAATGTCGTTGATGATGAACTGCGTTCCTTTGTCGGTCTGTACCCGATTCCCATGCGGCACGGCCTCACCTTCGGCGAACTGGGACTGCTGTTCAACAGCCATTTCGGCATCCATGCCGATTACCAGGTCATCCCCATGCAGGGCTGGCAGCGGCAGATGACCTTTGCCGACACGGGGCTGCCATGGCTTTTCCCCTCTCCCAACATGCCGACCCCGGTCACAGCGGCCGTGTATCCGGGACAGGTGATCTGGGAGGGGACCAATATCTCCGAGGGCAGGGGAACGGCCCTGCCCTTTGAACTCTTCGGCGCCCCGTTTGTGCGGCACCGGGAAATCACGGATTTTCTGGATCACGCCCTGCTGGCCGGCTGTCTGCTGCGGCCCCTGATGTTTCAGCCCACCTCCAATAAATGGGCCGGCAGCAACTGTCCCGGTTTTCAGCTGCATGTCACCGATGCCGGGTCCTTCCGGCCCTACCGGGTGGCGCTCGCCCTGCTGCAGGCGATGATGAGGCTCTATCCCCTTGATTTTGCCTGCAAAGCTCCCCCGTATGAGTATGAGTATGAAAAGCTGCCCCTTGATCTCATCCTCGGGTCGCAGCAGGTGCGCCAGGCCCTGGCCGACGGGGTGGAGATCCGGAACCTTGAAGAAAGCTGGCAGGATGATCTGTGGGAATTTCATGCTGTGCGGCAGCGGTATTTGCTGTATTAAAAAACGAGGCCCCGTGAAAACTGAAAATTGACCATATAGAGTACAGAGCGGGTGGCTAACCCCCATCACCGCAAGCGGGAACAACGGGAACAACGAACAATGAAAGTCTCGCGGCGTAGGAGCGGGCCTTGCCCGCGATAGAGACAGCCGCAATGCCGAAGGTCGCGGGCATGGCCCGCTCCTACGGTCCAGCCTGTACAACAGGACAGGCAAATGACTTTCATATAAAAAAGGAGAAAAGTATGACAGCCATTCAACCGATCATTCTGGCCGGCGGCACGGGTTCCAGGTTGTGGCCCTTGTCCCGCGAGCTGTATCCCAAACAGCTGCTGAACCTGACCGAGGATTGTTCATTGCTGCAGAGCACCCTGAAACGGCTGGAAAAATTGCCCGGGGCCCTGGCCCCGGTGGTGGTGGTCGGGGAGTCGCACCGGTTTCTGACCTTGAATCAGATCAAGGAACTCGGCACTGCCGGGTCCATTGACATCATCCTCGAACCGGTGGGCAGAAATACGGCGCCGGCCATCTGCGCCGCGGCCCTTTACTGCCGGGACCGCGTTGACGGGGATCTGATTCTGCTGGTTCTGCCGGCTGATCATCTCATCCGCCGCCAGCAGTCCTTCTATGAAGCGGTCGGCCAGGCCGTGGAACTGGCGGCCCAGGGACGGCTGGTTACCTTCGGCATTACCCCCCATACCCCGGAAACCGGCTACGGCTATATCGAAAAAGGCGAAGGCAACTCGGTCAAATCCTTTGTGGAAAAACCTGATCTGGCCACGGCGCAGCGCTATCTGGCGGCCGGCAATTATTTCTGGAACAGCGGCATGTTTGCCTTTTCAGAGGCTGCGCTGCTGGCCGAGATGGAGAAATTGACCCCCGCCATCCATGCCAGCATGACCGATGCGGTTGATAAAGGCGTCCGGGATAAGGATTTTTTCCGGCTGCACCGGGAGAGCATGGCCCGCTGTCCCGATGATTCCATTGATTACGCCATTATGGAGAAATCGGATCGCGTCTCGGTCATTCCGGCTGATCTCGGCTGGAGCGACATCGGCTCCTGGCAGGCCTTCTGGGAAGTGGCGGACAAGGATGAACAGGGCAATGTGCTGCATGGCGATGTCATGGCAGTTGAGCTGACCAACAGTTTTGTCCGCTCGGAGAACCGGCTGGTCGCCGCCATCGGACTTACCGACACGCTGGTGGTTGAAACGGCTGATGCGGTGCTGGTGGCGCCGATCAACAGATCCCAGGACATCAAGCAGATCGTCACCCGCCTGAAAAAAGAGGGGAGGGAGGAGCACATGCTCCACCGCACTGTTTACCGCCCCTGGGGAAGCTATACGATTCTTGAGGAACAGGCGGTATTCAAGATCAAAAGAATCACGGTAAATCCCGGCGTCAAACTTTCGCTGCAGATGCATCACCACCGCTCCGAACACTGGGTGGTGGTGAAAGGCACGGCCAGGGTCACCTGCGGCGACAGAAACTTTCTGGTGCTGGAGAACCAGTCAACCTACATCCCCTGCGGCGAAAGGCACCGGCTGGAAAATCCGGGGGTCATCCCCCTTGAACTGATCGAGGTGCAGAACGGCAGCTACCTGGGCGAGGACGATATCGTCCGCTTTGATGATGATTTCGGCAGGGAAGGAAGCAACAGTTGACCGGTTTTTCGAAAAAAATGTCAAACCTCTCTTACGGTTCGGCAGACTCCATCGCGCACTATCTGCCCTATTTCTATGATATTGCGGTGGAATGTCCCTATGGTCTGCCGCAGACGGCGGTGTACCGGCAGCAGCAGTTTGTCTCCCTGCCGGATGAGCTGTTCGGCCGGTTTCTGCAGGCCGGCTTCCGCCGCAACGGCAATACCATTTACTCCATGGTCTGCCCGCGCTGCAGAAAATGCCTTCCCATCCGCATCGATGCCGGGGAATTTATTCCCAACCGGAATCAGAAAAGGGTCCTGCGCCGGAACGGGGACCTCACCGTTGCCATGGGGCCGCTGAAAATCACCGAGGAAAAGCTCCAGCTGTGCGGTAGATTTCTCGAACAGCGTTATCCGCTCAAGGGTAATTCGGCAGAGGGATATTACGGCTCTTTTTTTGCCAACTCGGTAACCAATACGGTGGAGGTCGAATACCGGCTGGGCGACAGGCTGATCGGCGTGGCCATTGTTGATATCGGCTGCAGCTGGCTGAATGCGGTTTACTTTTATTTTGACCCGGAGGCAAGCACCCGCAGTCCCGGCACCTTCAATATTCTGCATCTCCTTGAGCTGGGCCGCCGCAACAATATCAACCATATTTATCTGGGTTACCTGATCCGTGAGGTCAGGGCCATGCGCTATAAAGAAAATTTCAAGCCCCATTTTTTGCTGATCAACGGGGAATGGGTTAACGGCAGCCGATGAAAGTCATTTTAGCCAAAAAGGCCGGGTTCTGCATGGGGGTGCGCCGGGCGGTGGAAACCACCATGGAAACCGTGCACAGGGGCGGCGGGAAAATCGTCACCTTCGGCCCGCTCATCCACAATCCGCAGGTGCTCGGTCTGCTCAGGGAACAGGGGGTTGATATCCTCACCGACATCCCGCCCCAGCTGTCCGGCACGGTGATCATCCGGGCCCATGGCGTGCCGCCGGCCCATAAGGAGCGCCTGCTCGCGGCCGGGGCCGATGTGAAGGACGCCACCTGTCCGCGGGTGATGAAGGTGCAGGCCATCATCAAAAAATACAAGGAGCAGCATTACACCACCATTATCATCGGCGACAAGAACCATGCCGAGGTTGTCGGCCTCATGGGCTATGCCGAGCCGGATGTGCATGTGGTCAGCGATGCCAGGGATGTGGCTGCCCTCAACATTGCCGGCCCCTATATCGTGGTCAGTCAGACGACCCAGGACGAGATGGCCTTTGCCCGGTTGAGCGAGGCAATAGCAGCGCGTTTTCCCGGCGGCCAGGTTTTCAATACCATCTGCGACTCCACCCACAAACGCCAGCAGGAGGTGCGCAATCTCTGCAAAAAGGTGGAGGCCATGGTGGTGGTGGGAGGACGCGGCAGCGCCAATACCCAGCGGCTGGGCCAGATTGCCGAAGAAATGGGATGCCGCGTGTTCATGGCGGAAACCCAGGAGGATCTTGATTTCGGGGTGTTGTCAAAATTTGACTGCGTCGGGGTAACGGCGGGCGCCTCGACCCCCACCTGGATGATCAATCGCATCGTGCGCTCCCTGGAGTCATGTCCCGGCAAGTCTGACGGCGTGTTCAGCTTTTATCTTTTCAAATTTCTCCGCTCCATGATGGCTTCCAATCTTTTTGTCAGCCTGGCCGGCGGGCTGCTTGCCCTGATCTGCAGCATCCTGCGGGGCGCCCCCCAGGACATCCGGGACTTTTTTGTCGCTGCCGGCTACCTGTTTGCCATGCACAATCTGAATCGCCATGCCGATTACAAGACAAAGAGGCTGAATGATCCGCTGCAGGAGTCATTCTGGCACAGCTACTCCATCCCGCTGCTCGTTCTTTCCGCTTTCGCCCTGGCCCTGGCCATGTACTGCGCCGTGCTGCAGGGCACGACCCAGCTGATCCTGCTGCTGGTCATGAGCCTGCTCGGCATCATGTATAATGTCCCCATTATTCCGCAGGTGATTACCAGCATCATCCGGGTCCGCAAACTGAAAGAAATCCCCGGGTCCAAGACATTC
>JACQYM010000361.1 GCA_016208225.1 Deltaproteobacteria bacterium
GAGAGCTGCAATTCGCAGAGCGTGGTCTTACCGGTCTGGCGAGCGCCGGTCAGGGCCACAACCTGATCATGCTTCAGGCGGGTGATTATGGTGTCGGTTATCGATCGTTTGATGCTCTCCATATCGTATTTATATCAACGTCATTGCAAAAATGCAATGTGATTTTGCCATGCCGTTGATAGTAATGGGAGACGTGGTCATTCCATGTAGCGGGATTGCCGCAGCTCTCTGATTTTCCGGATAATCTGCAGGTCCGGCCGGAATGGGGGATCGGGAGGGAGCGGTAGCGGGATGAAGTGGCTGCTGCTGAAGGGGGTATCAACGATGTTCAGATTGTAGGCGTGCACCAGCAGGGCTTCCAGGTTGACGGCATCGGCGATGTTGTATGCCAGCAGTGTCTCCAGCGCCTTGCTGCTGCCGGTTCGTTCAAACTCCTGCCAGAGCAGCACGGCCCAGTAGCCGTCAACGCCCTCCAGGTCCATCCGGTTGATTCCCAGCTGTTTTTCGCAGCCTTTCAGTCCGCCCCGGTAGCCGAGCCTGGCCAGGATGTGGCGTAAATCGATATGCACCTGGTCGAGCCGGGTATGCAGGCATGATTCAATAACCGGCACATCGAAGTTCTTGCCGTTATAGGTGACAATGATTTCATATCGCTCGATATCATTGATAAATTCCTCCAGGTTGCGGCCCTGGATATAGGTGCGGATGGTCTGCCCGTCATAGAGGGCGATGGTGGTGATTTCACACTGGTCCCAGCCCAGGCCGTTGGTCTCGATATCAAGATAGGCGGTTGCGGCACGGAAATGGGGAAAGAGCCGCCACAGGTGACCGGCGGGCAGCAGGTCCGCGTAAAATCGGGCGCTGCCGTTGTCCCGGCTGCGGAACTGCGCCAGCTGCATGGAGATGAGTCTGGTTTTCGTCTGCGGCAGGGTGGCCGGAAGCGGTTCCCGCCATTGCTCCCAGCAGTGGATGCCTGCCTGCCAGATCTGTTTCTCGGTCTTTTCGCCTATGCCGGGGATGTGGAGGAAGGTGTTATGGAGCATCGGTTGTCGGTGGCGGCGGCAGAATGAGGGGGGCCTTGCGGCCCCCCGGTTGCAGTGTAACGAATCCGCCGTGGCGCGTTTAGAGTTTGAACAGCATGTCGCTGTAAACCGGTACCGGCCAGAGATCGCTCGGGGTGAGCACCTCGATGGCATCGATGTCGGTCCGCAGGTCAACCATGGCGCCCTTCACCTTGTCGCGGAAGGCGGCAGCCTGTTTCTCCACCTTGTCGATGGCCTGGGCCTTGACGGTTTCTTCTTCGAGTTTTTTAAGTTTTTTGTTGGCAGAGGTCAGCAGGGCACCGATTTTTTCCAGCAGTTCCTTCTGCACGGCGCCGGATTTTCCTGCCACCGCCGCTGAATTGCCGAGTTCGGTCATGTAACGGATGGCAGCCGGAATGTACTGGCGGTGCGCCATCTGCATGGCGGTCTGGGCCTCGATATTGATGTGCTTGGAGTACTGCTCGCTGTAGATGTCATAGCGGGAATGCAGCTCTTCCTTGCTGAGCACATTGTATTTGGCAAACAGCTTGATGGCCTTGGGGGTGACGAAGGATTTCAGGGAGTCAACAGTGGTCTTGACGTTTGGCAGTCCCCGTTTCGCCGCCTCTTTTTCCCATTCCGGGCTGTAGTTGTTGCCGTTGAAGATGATCTTCTCGTGGTTTTTTACCGTCTCTTTAATGATGTTGAGGATCTCGGTGGTGATGTCTTTGGTCTTTTCCAGACGGCCGGCGATCTCATCAAGCGCCTCGGCGGCAATGGTGTTGAGCGCCACGTTGGGTCCGGAGATGGACTGGGAGGAGCCGACCATGCGGAATTCAAATTTGTTGCCGGTAAAGGCGAAGGGCGAGGTGCGGTTGCGGTCGGTGTTGTCCTTGGGCAGTTCGGGCAGCGAGTCAACGCCGATCTTCAGGAAGGAAACCCCTTTGTTCGTGGTCTTTTCACCCTTGGACAGTTTGACCAGGATTTCCGCCAGTTCATCGCCGAGGAATACGGAAATGATGGCCGGCGGCGCCTCGTTGGCGCCCAGGCGGTGGTCGTTGCCGGAGCTGGCGCAGGTGGCGCGCATGATGTCGGCATGGGTGTCCACTGCTTTCAGCAGGGCGCAGAGGAAAACGAGGAACTGGGCATTGTCGGCCGGGGTATTGCCCGGATCAAGCAGGTTGATGCCGTCATCGGTGCTGAGCGACCAGTTGTTGTGTTTGCCGGAGCCGTTGACCCCCAGGTAGGGTTTTTCATGCAGCAGGCAGACCATGCCGTGGCGGAGGGCCACCTTCTGCATGGTTTCCATGACGAGCTGATTGTGGTCGGCGGCGATATTGGTGGTGGCGAAAACAGGCGCCATCTCAAACTGGGCCGGGGCAACCTCGTTGTGTTTGGTTTTGGAGGTGATGCCCATTTTCCACAGCTCGATGTCCAGGTCCTTCATGAAGGCGGAGACGCGGTCCTTGATGGCGCCGAAGTACTGGTCCTCCAGCTCCTGGCCTTTGGGGGCCGGGGCGCCGAAGAGCGTTCTGCCGCAGGC
>JACQYM010000362.1 GCA_016208225.1 Deltaproteobacteria bacterium
TGGACTCTGTGCTCTCTGTGCTCTCTGTGGTTAATTTTTATGAACTCATTAAAAAGTCTGTTTTTTATTCTATTGCCCGCGGCTTGTCAACCTGCTTGCTCTGCTCACGGCGTGGAATGGGTTTCTCCCGGAAAGCAAAAATATTTCTCGCGGTTGGGGCATTTGACCAGATTATGGGGCGGTATATGGTGATATGCCCAAATTGGGCAGTTAGCCCACTCGATTTGATGGCGGTCAAAAAAAGAGGGGAAAATGATTATTTCCTGCAATGACAACTGGTTGTCGTGAAAATGCAACAATGTCGCATTTGTGGTATGTGTTTTGCTTTAAAAAAAGTTCAAGAGCCTTAACCGGCTTAACACCTCTCTCCTTTGGTGTTGGACTCTCCTCCTAAGAGTCAATGATTCCTCCAAAGTCCTGTGTGCTGGGACCTACCATCCGGTAACAGCAGGCAGGCAGAAGTATCTCAACCCTCAGGCCCCGGGAGCAATCCCGGGGCCGCCTCTTTTTCTCCCCCCGGCGATGACCGCCACAAAGTTGATTACCACGCATTTCCAACCGGTCGGGACGGTTTTTTTCCCTGCCTGAAAATTGAGCACCAGGTTTACTCAGAAAAAAGATTGCTGTTATCCTTTGTTGCGCTTTAAATAGATCATGCCTTTTGTGAACCTGAGATGCGTAAAAAAGTCTCTGAAAATGGCTGAGTGTCGAGGCGTGATGCATAAAAAACCGTTTTTGTTTTTTCTTTCGTGTCCTACTTTTTTGTGTTATGACTGACCCTTGGAGAGAGGAAGGGCCGCGGGCCATTCTCTGTTTTTTGTCTGCCGGACCCCGGCCCGGCCGGATCCTGTATGCCGCAGGGTTGAGAGACAAAATCCTGCTTTCCAGGCCCGATACCCATCCTGATCCTGAAATTGTTTCCCCTTACCACCGACAAACTGAGCCGGATTTTCTGCCTCTCCCTCCGGTGCCGCCGCCCAGGGCGAGAGTTTTCCCTGAGGAGCCGCAATGAGTCCTCTGTGGCGACGCCGAGGAATCGTCAGGAAGTGGGAGACCGCGGATGCCTTTGGCGTCCTGTTCAACCATTTCCGCCGGGTGGTGACCATCAACAACCAGATTCTGGAAAAAATCGCCGATCTGGAGCGGGTGCTCGGCGGCGAATATGTCTATGACCGCACCTTCCTCCAGAATGCGGTGACCGAGATTGTCGAAAAAGGCCGGCATGTCATCTACCATCTGAACGCCATGGCCGATGACCGCTACGACCTTCTCTACGAACGGTTCACCACGACCGGCGACCAGCTGGCCGATATTCTGGCCGGCGGTCCCGGTCCTTACGGCCCGCAGCTGGTCCTGGCCTGGGAGCTCCTCCATCGCGATCTGCGTCATCTGGCCGGCGGCAAGGGCGCCAGCCTCGGGGAGGCGGTGAACAGCCTCAAGCTGCCGTCTCCGGTCGGCTTTGTGGTGAGCACCACCGGTTACCGGCGGTTCATGGAGAGCAACGACCTCTTCAGCCGCATCAACGAAATCCTCAGCCACACCGCCGACCCTGCGGTGCAGGCCGCCCGCATCGGCGAACTCTTTTCCAGGGCCAGGCTCCCCAATGATCTTGCCGGGGCCATCAACCAGGCCTTGAAAAAGGTGCGTTCATCCCCTCTGCGACCGGAACGGTTCGCCGTGCGGAGCAGCGGGGTGGATGAAGACGGGGAGCGCAGTTTTGCCGGTCAGTTTCAATCCTTCCTGGATGTCCCGAGCGGTGATGTGGCGACCGCCTGCGTCCGGGTCATGGCCTCCCGGTTTTCCGAGCGGATCTGCCGTTATCTTGAAAGCGGCACCCCGGCCGAGGCGGCGCCCATGGCGGTGGTCGTGCAGCCCATGGTCACGGCCCAGGCAAGCGGCGTCCTGTATACCCGTGACCCGAATGATCCGGGCGCTGAGTCCATGGTCCTCTCGGCGGTCGCCGGGCTGGGCGAAAATCTGGTTGCCGGCCGTGACAGCGGCGACCGCTTTGTTTTTGACCGCAACCATCCTTTCACCCTGCGGACCAGCCACATCGGGCTTCGCAGTGAGAAGGCCCCTGATCCGCTGGCGATGACGTCCAGCGGCCTGCGCCGGGGATCCGGGGTGGTGGGGCTGGCGGTCATCAGGCAGCTGGCTGAATACGGCATTCTGCTGGAAAAACGATTTGAGTACCCGCAGGATATCGAATGGTGTCTTGACACCGACGGGGGCATCTGGATTCTCCAGTCCAGGCCCTTGCGGCTGCCGCTGGCCAGGAATGTGCGCACCCCGGCCCAGCTGGCGGCGGAACTGGCGAAACTGCCCGTCCTCATGGCCAACCGGGGGCATATCTGTCAGCTGGGGTTGTCCGGCGGGCGGGTGGTGCAGGTAACCGAAGAGACTCCGGCCGAGAGTTTTCCGGTGGGCGGCGTGGCCGTGAGCCATTATGCCAGTCCCCGGCTTGCCGAGATTGTCCGGCGGGCCGCGGCAATCATTACCGATGTCGGCAGTCCGACCAGCCATCTGGCGACCATTGCCAGGGAGTACCGGACCCCGGCCCTGTTCGGGGCGGAAAAGGCCACCGGTCTGCTGCCGGACGGGGTTTGGGTCATGGTCGACGTGGAGGCGCAGACCGTGTACCAGGGCAAGGTGGAACTACCGGCCGATCTGCCCCATGCCGGCGGGCTGGCACCCCTGCCCGATAATCGGGAGGAGTCGCTGCTCCGCAGCCTGCTGCGTCTCATCGCTCCTCTCAACCTGGATAATCCCGGTTCTCCCGCCTTCCGCATGGAGAACTGCCTGACCATCCACGATTTTCTCCGTTTCTGCCATGAACGGGCCGTGGCCGAACTCATCAGCTTTCACACCTCGGGCCGGCTGGTCTCGGGGGGCGGGGCGCCGCTGCTCGACACCGCACTGCCCATCAAGCTCCGCCTCATCGATATCGGCCGCGGCCTGGCTGCCTCCGGGGTGAAGCGGGTGACGGTGGACCAGGTGAGCAGCATGCCCCTGCGTTTTCTGCTGCAGGGTCTGCTGGATGATCGTTTCTGGGACCAGGAGCCGGTCCCCTTCAGCATCCGGGATCTGCTTTCCGGCATCACCCGGCCCCTGACCATGCTGTCCAATGCCCCGTCCTACAGCGGCGAAAACCTGGCCATCATCGCCGATAATTACTGCAATCTGAGCCTGCGTCTCGGGTACCATTTCAACATCATCGACTGCTATCTCTCCGATGAATCGGACGACAACCATGTCTACTTCCGGTTTGTCGGCGGCTTTGCCGAGGCGGGCAAGCGGGAACGGCGGGCTGCCATGATCGCCCAGGTCCTGGCCGGCCTGCATTTCAAGGTGGAGCTGAAGGGCGATCTGGTGCTGGGCAAGGTGAAGATGCTGGAACGCACCCACCTGGAAAGTATCCTGGTTCATCTGGGCGAGCTGGTCGCCTTTACCCGGCAGCTGGATGTCAAAATGGTCGATGACGCGGCGATAGAACGTTTTTTCAGCGAGTTCCTCGGCCGGGTCGGCAATGTCTCGGCCGGGCGCGGTGCATGACATGCTGCGCGACTGGCTCTTTCATCCCCTGACCGCCCTCCGGGAACTGCAGCAGCAGAGACGCAGTGCGCAGCTGTCCAGACTGCGGGCCCGCTACCAGGTGTTCCGCACCCTGCTTGATGACAATCACCGGGCCGTCGAACTCATCACCGAACTGGGCGCCTCCCTGCGTTCCCAGGTATTCTGGCCCGGGGCCCTGAGCAGCGCCCTCCATGAACTGCTGGCGGTTACGGCCGATTTGGTGCAGAAGTTGGATCATCTTGCCGACGGCAAGTATGTCGGGCTGATCCGCCGGCAATCGGTGCTGGCGGATGCGATCCGGCAGGACCTGGCCCGGCTGCCCCGCGAGGAACGGTTTCCCTTCTGCCTGTCCCTGGATGAGGGGGAGGCGATCATGCACCGCGCGGTGGGGGGCAAGGCCGCCAATCTCGCCCGCCTGCGCCAGATCGGCCTCTTTTCGGTGCCGGCCGGTTTTGTCATCCCTGTTTCCGTCTGCCGTCTTTTTCTCGATCAGGAGAATCTCTATCTGCGCATTGTCGCCCGGCTGCGGGCCGGTGAAAAACCTCCGGACGGCTTGCCTGACCAGGAAAGTGTCGATGCCGTGCGGCAGATGATCATGGCAACCCCGCTGCCTGCCGAGCTGGCGAGCGCCATGGCCGCGGCGGCCGCTCCCATCTTCGTTCAGGGCAAGGGGCTGGCGGTGCGCAGCAGCGCCGTGGGTGAGGACACCCTGGCCCATTCCTTTGCCGGGCAGTATATTTCCGTTCTCAATGTAAAAAAGGCTGACCAGCTTGCCGATGCCTTCAGGCAGGTGGTGGCCAGCGCCTTCAATGTCCGCAACCTCGCGTACCGACGTCATGCCGGCCTTCCCCCCTACGAGTTTGATCTGGCCATTCTCTGTCTGGAGATGGTGGATGTATACTCGGCCGGCATCCTTTTTACCAGGGACCCCAACTTCGGCGCCAGCAACAGGATGCTGATCACCGCCGTCTACGGGCTGGGCGAGCTGGCGGTGGGCGGCAGTGCGGCGGCTGATGTCTATCATCCGTTTCGTGACGGGTCAGGGCCCGGCGAGAGTCAGGTGGCACGGAAATCCCGCCGGCTGGTGAGCGCCGGAGAAGGGGGGGTATTGGAAGAGGAACTGGAGGCCGCGGCTGCCGAGGCCCCGGTGCTGGCTGTGAGTGAAATCATGGACATGGTCCGGCTCGGTCTGGCGGCGGAGGAGCAGCTGGGTGGTCCGCAGGATGTGGAGTGGGCGGTGGACAACCAGGGCAAGGTGGTGTTTCTCCAGTCACGGCCCCTGAAGGTGAAGTTCGGCGGTCCGGCCGACGGTGAGGGACGGCTTGACCGGCAACCCCTGCTCGACCCCGGCCAGGTCGCCTCCCCCGGCCGGGGTGCCGGCCAGGTCCGGATTATCGGCAGTCGGCAGGATCTGCAAAACATGACCAGTCCGCCCTACGTGCTGGTCATGCATCAGAGCCTGGTCGAGGCGGTAAGCGTCCTGTCTCAGACCGCGGCCATCCTGGTTGACCTGGGCAATCCGGCCGACCATCTCTCCTGTGTGGCCCGGGAGTACGAGGTGCCCATGCTCACCGGCCTGCAGCTCGCCAGCAGCCGGTTTCGCGACGGGGAACAGCTTCTGGTTGATGGCGAACGGGGACTCGTCTTCGCGGCAACTGACCAGGAAATTACCCGCCATCGCGAACTTCATCTGCAGAAAATAGCCGCCTGGAAAGACCGGTCGCCCCGTCCCGATGATCCCCTGGCGGCCGCGCTCTATGACCGGGTTGTGCCCCTTAACCTGACCGATGCCTATGGACCGACCTTTTCCATTGCCGAATGCCGGACCATTCATGATCTGGTGCGCTATGCCCATGAAAAGGCGGTGCTGGCCATGTTCGAGGCCGGGGACGAGGCGGTGGAACAGGCATACGGGGTGATTTTTCATCTGGAGAGCGAGGTGCCGTTTCTCGTTTCCCTCATTGATCTTGGCGGCGGCCTGCTGCCCGGCAGTGAACGACGGGTGTCGCCAAAACAGGTGCTGTCCCGGCCTTTCACCGCCCTCTGGGACGGAGTCGCCACGCCGGGGCTCAACTGGGGACCGGCCGGCGGGGTGGCCGTGGGCTCGGTTGTTTCCCGCTTTCTCACGGACCACCGCTCCGCCCGCCCCATCGGCCTGCCCAACTATGCCCTGGTGACCCGCGATTTCTTGAATCTCAATGCCCGCATGGATTTCCATTTTACCATGGTGGACGCCATCTGCGGCATCGACTCCCGTCTCAATTATATTAAATTCCGGTTCAAGGGCGGCGGCACCAGTCTGGAGCAGCGCAGCCGCAGGGTCCGCTGCCTGGCTGAGATTCTCACCGCCACCGGATTCTTCTGCGATCTGCGCGACGACCTGCTGGCTGCGGCAATTCAAGGCGGGTCGGCCGAGGTGGTCGAGGAAAAGCTCAGGATCATCGGCAGGCTTCTCGGTTTTTCCAGGCTGCTGGATGCGATCATGAGCCGGGATGAATTGATTTCCCGGGTGGCCCGGGCCTTTCTCGACGGAGATTACCAGTTGGCCGGCCTGCAGGAGGAGCTGCAGAAATAAAGTGGCTAAAGTACTTAAAGTGCCTAAAATACTTGAAGTTGCGGTGAGTTTTGATCAGAAAAAAGCCCTGCACTTCACCCACCTTTTAAACGCGGTTCAACTTTAGGCACTTTTAAGTACTTTAAATACTTTAGGCATTCAAAGGGGGTTAGGCGTGAAAAAAAATCTCATCCGGCAGTTGGATGGCAGTGAGGAGATTGTCGTGCATGGCACCGGTGTCGATGCCTATTTTGGTGGGGGTGACGAGCGGCAGCTCGAAAGAGGTATGGCCGAAGATAACCTTTTTGCCGAAATCATGATCAAGGGTGAGGAAGGTCTCCCGTGCCTCGCAGAGGGTCGGCAGGTCATTGGCGGCCAGCGGGATGCCCGGTTCAAGGCCGGCGTGGACAAAGATGTAGTGACTGCTTTCCCAGTAGGGCAGAAGATTCTGCAGAAAGGTCAGGTGTTCCTGCGGCAGAAAATCAAGGGTTCGGAGATTGAAGCCGTTGCTCAGTCCGTAGCTGTGCAGGGTGGCGTCGAGACCCATTGATCGCAGGTAGGGGAGGAGAATCGGGTCGCCGCTGCGGTAATACTCCAGCAGCAGGTATTCGTGGTTGCCGAGCAGGGCGATGGTGTCCGGATCTCGCCTTTTCACCTCGCAGAGAAGATCCAGCACCCTGGCCGAATCCGGCCCGCGATCCAGATAGTCGCCGAGGAAGACCAGACGATCCCGGCCCGGGCTGTAGGGCAGCCGGTCCAGGAGATCGCGTAATTTGCCGTAGACTCCGTGGATGTCGCCGATCGCAAATATCTTGCCGTTTTCCTGGGCCATGATGAACTCCTGCCTCTCGCGGTACTGACTCCGATAGCCGGGAAAAGGCGTGCAGTTTCACCGGCTTGTTTCCCGTAAATATTGATGGCGTCGCCATCTGGGTGTCTTTCCCGACTTTTTACGAGACCAACAATATTGATGAACTCGTAAAAACTGAAAATCAACCACAGAGCCCACAGAGATAACTAAATGTAATTAAATATATTTTCTCTGTGATCTCTGTGTGCTCTGTGGTGAAAATAGTCATTTTTTTTCAGCAAAGACATGACCGGACCCCACTTCTGCCCGGTCTCTTTCCCTGTCGATACCTGACTACGCCTGTTTCCTGTCAGCTATCATCCCCTTGATCATGGCGGCCGAGCTGATCAGGCCGGCAGTACCAAGGGCGGCAACCAGGGCCCAGAAGCTGACACTCTCCAGGATTGCCGCGGTGGACGGGGCAATCGGGGCAACCAGGCCGAACTTGGAGAGATAGCCGGGCAGCAAGGCCCCGCGGCTGACCGCGACGATGAGCATGGTGGCTGCCATGGTGACCTTGATCACATAGTCCTTGACATAGGTGGTGCCGAGGGCCCCGAGCTGGACGCCGATCAGGGAGGTGGCCAGGAGCAGGACGGACAGGCGGATATCAATCAGACCGCTCAGGCCCCACTGGATTGAGCCCCACAAGCCCATGACGAAGGCGATGCCCAGCTCGGTGGCGCTGGCCACCATGGCCGAGGCGCCGATCACATAGATCATGCCGGGCACGCCGATAAAGCCGCCGACGGCGATGGTGGCAGCCAGCATGCCGGTGAACAGACCAACGGGAATGGTTATCCAGGCGGAGATGCGCACCTTGGCCACCTTGAAATTCATCATCGGCGGGAGATTGATCTTCTGCATGGCCTGGGCCAGCGGCGAGGTCTGTTTTTCGGGGGCATCGCTGCCGCCCTTGGCAAGTTTATAGGCATCAAAGGCCACATAACCGCCGACCAGGACCAGGACGATCACAAATATGGCGCTCACATAGAGGTTTGAACCGTCGTTTCCCCATTTATTGAGGATATGCTTCTGGATCATGACGCCGATCTGGACGCCGATGATGGCGGTGCTGGCCATGGTGGCGGCAAGTTTCAGGTCGACCTGGCCATATTTCCAGCGTTTGTAAGTGCCGATCATGGCCTTGGGATATTTGTGGCACATGTTGCTGGCCACGGCTACGGCGCCGGGGGCGCCAAGGGACATCATGCACCCAGGGACATCATGGCCGGGGTGAGAACAAAGGCACCGCCCGAACCGATAAAGCCGCTCAGGATGCCGCCCACCAGGCCGATCACCAGGAGAGAGAGCACTTTCTGCAAGGTCATGTCCATGAACATGATGGAGACATCCTTGATCACGTTCTCACCGGCATCATGGTCCAGGCTGACCAGCACCTTTTTCTTGAGGCGCAGGGTCTCGGGATTAACCCGCTCGCCGATGATCAGGTTTTTCAGCTCGTTTGTGCCGTCCTTCTGCAGAACAGCGGTGCGGGACTCCTGGTTGATCTCGGTGAACACGCCCTTCAGCATGCTCTTGTCGGGACCGGCGCCGCCGGCGGCAAAAACTATGCTTGCCAGGGGCAATAGAAAAAGGGAAAACAGTACGGCTAAGACAAACCTCTTCATCGTATTAACTCCTCGTATAGGTCAAATGAAATGCGTCAGGCATAGGGTTGTTTATTTTTTGGCCTCGAGGCCGAAGACGCTGAGCAGGTTGCTGGCAAAGGCCCCATGGACAAAGGAAAAGAGAAAGGCGGTTCCCACCGGATAAAGGGTGTAGATCCCGCCCCTGGTAAAGGTTTCCGTGACCAGAGCCTCGTTGCTGAACACTACTGCATAAAATGTGATGGAAAGCGCCCCGTAAATAATGGTGCTCAGATACGGTTTTGACTTTTTCTGTTGTGTTGCCATTGACTATTAATACCCCGCTTCAAAAAATTGAATAATTTACCGCCCCATACCTGGACGGTCACATTGCATGCAAGACCAGTTTGACCATACGGGTCTGCGGACATCATCCCTTCAGTCGTGGCGGTACGACCAATGAGGGGTTCAACGCCGAACGGACAGTTGGAATGTTCAAGTTCCATGTTTCGAAACTGCTACAAATGGGCACCCTGACCTGTTGCCGAAAATTCGTGGTGCAGGTGCAAATCCTTACGCTTCTTCCCCAGGCACGGGCCATGAATTCCTTGAAAAAATTCTGGTTTGGATGCCTGTTTAAGCCGTGATTAAGCATCTAGCGTGCCATTTGATGAGTTATTACATGGGGCGGGCAGGGACATCCAGATCATGCAGGTATTTCAGCCTGAAACATTCCCCGTCCTTTTCGCTATTTTGGTTAATAATTTTAACATGTTGGTGATTCTGCTCCGGGGTGGAGACTGCATGGGCAGAACCTCGCAATCCGGGCAAAACAGTTTTACGTTTTCTTGTTTTTTCTGATCAAAGAGAATGCGTCATAAAGTGAAAGCGTTGCAGTACCTTTTGTGGTGTTGCACTGTGCAACTATGGTGTTGCAATGGCTCGATCTTCTATTGCAATATGAAACATGAGGATTGTTTCATGAAAAATAATTAGAATTAACGGTTGGTTATCTACATATCACGGAATAGGTGCCTGTGTTTCAAATCGCAACAGCGAAAAGAACAATCATCAGGGGTGTTTCAGGAGCAGGTTAGGGGGGTTGCCGGGGAGAGGATCGCGAAAGCCCCCCGGCATCAGTCAGATGCCATAGAACAGGGAGAGGGCCGCCAGCATAACGGTAAGGTAAAGGATGGTGATGCCGCTGCCGGCCTTGAAATAATCGATGACACTGTACCCGCCGGGCTGCATGACCAGGGCATTCACCTGATGTGTCGGCAGGATAAAGGTGTTTGAACAGGCGATGGCAACAACCAGTGCCGCCATGCGCGGATCGGTGCCGGCGGCGCTTGCCACGTTCATGGCAAGCGGGACCAGCAATACGGTGGCGGCGACATTGGAAATGACCAGGGCAAAAAAGGAGGTGACGATCCCGATCATGGTCAGCAGGATGAGGGGGGAGACAGAACCCATGCCTCCCATGATCAAATCTGCGATCAATCCGGCGGCGCCGGTCTTTTCAAAGGCAATGCCCAGCGGGATCAGGCCGCCGAGGAGAAAAACGGTCATCCAGTCCACGGATTCATACGCTTCATCCATGCTGAGGACTTTGCTCAGGACCATGCCGAGAGCCCCGGCGAGGAGGGCGATGGAGAGCTGCACCTTGAAAACGAGAATCATGACGAGAGAAAGAATCATGCAGCCGATGGCATATTGCAGCTTGCCGGTCTTGAGGACCTGACCCTGCACCTCATCGGTAAAGATGAGGTCCGGCTTTTCCTTCAGGAGCTGAAATTTTTCCCAGCGTCCCTGCAGCAGAAGCGTATCCCCGGCCTGCAGGATAATATCGGAAATGCCGCCGACAAAGGTCTTGTTGCCCCGGCAGATAGCCAGCGGATTGACGCCGAATTTCTGCCGGAAGGACATGGAGTGCAGGGTGTGGCGCGCCATCTCCGAGCGGGGAGAGATGATCGCCTCCATGATCCCGGCATTTTTGGGGGAGAGATCTTCGGCAAATACCGAAAGATCGTCCTTGATTTCCCATTTATAGGCGGCGGCCAGTTTTTTGACCATTTCCGGCGTTCCTTCCACGACGATGGTGTCACCGCCGTGCAGGACGTCATCGGTGCCGGGGGCGAAATTCTTGGTGCCTCCCTGGGGAGCGATGGCAACGACGGTGGCAAAATAATAGGCCCTGATTTCCAGATCCATCAGGGTTTTCGGGCCGGCAAAGGAGAGGGGGATATGCAGTTCAAAAAGGGTGCTGATGTCCCGGTATGTCCGCTGCAGGGTCTTTGACATGGGGCCGCCTGAATTTGCTTGCCAATGACCGGCGGGGAAAATAATTTTCCCGAACAGGGCGAAGAAGAGAAGAGACGTGCAGATCAAGGCGAGTCCCATGGGCGTCACCGAAAACAAACCGAAGGGCTCGACCGCGGGAGAGCTGATTCTCATGACATCGTTCAACAGGATCAGGGGGGTAGAGCCGATGAGCGTGATGCAGCCCCCGATAATGGCGCTGAACCCCATGGGCATCAATATCCGGGCGACAGGAATATTGTTCTCCCGGCATATGCGTTTGGCCGTGGGCATAAACCACCCCGCGGCGCCGATACTCCGCATGAAGGCGGAGATCAAGGCCACCGTACCGGAGAGCAGCAGCAGTATTCTGGTTTCACTGTGTCCGGCAAATTTGTGCAGAACCCTGGCCAGAGAGTTGATGGCGCCCGTCTTCTCGAGTCCGGCGCCCATGATGATAAGGGCGATGATGGCGACGACCGCATTGCTTGACATGCCGCTGATTGCCTCTTGCGGAGTGATCAGGCCAAGCAGGGGGAGCAGTGTCATCATGATGATGCCAATGACGTCGACGCGTACCCACTCAAAAACAAACAGCAGGACGGCAAGGGCAATTACAGCCAGTACTAATATGATCGGCAGCGTCATTTCTTTTCTCTTTTGCAATTCTATCGGAACGTCGCGCTGTTCGCTGAATTCCAACCTTCAAGGAGTCAGAATCCGGCATGCCAGGGGTGATTATCTCCTGCGGCTCCTGAAATATGTCTTCTGATCCCTGAAAAGCAGCTCGCATTGCGGCAGAAAAGGAAAATATCAGGAATAAGATATAGTTTTCGCGCTGAAAAAGCGAGGTGATATTTCCCGGCAGCTATTTTCGACTTTTTACGAGACCATCACATTTAACCATTTGCAATATTATCCGTGCCTTTGGTATCATTTAGAAGCCAGAAGCCAGAAGCCAGAAGCCAGAAGCCAGAAGCCAGAAGCCAGAAGCCAGAAGCCAGAAGCCAGAAGCCAGGAGCCAGGAGCTATAAGCCAGGTGCTATAATCCATGATTCGACCAATAAGACCAATAAGACCAGTAAGACCAGTTAGACCAATAAGACCAGTAAGACCAACCAGACCAACCAGACCAACATGATACGGCTTTTTGTGGCAATAGATTTGCCTGACGGCGTAAAAGAGGGGCTCAGGGCGATCAGTTTCGGCCTGCCGGGGGCCAAATGGGTTCCCGCTGATCAGCTGCATCTGACGCTCAGATTTATCGGCGAGGTGGATGGCGGGCTTTTCAGGGAAATTCGCGAGGCCCTGCAGCATGTGGAGTCTGAGGGATTTGCCATGAACTTGAAGGGCCTCGGATATTTCCCGCCCAGGCAGGAGCCCCGGGTGCTCTGGGTGGGTATGGAAAAATGCGAGCCGCTCTGGCAGTTGCGAAAAAAGGTGGACAGGGAGCTGGCGCAATTGGGCATCCCACCGGAGAAACGAAATTTTTCGCCGCATATTACCATCGCCCGCCTCAAGGAAACACCGCTTGCTCGGCTCACCAATTTTCTTTCCGGTAACGCCCTTTTCGCCCTGCCGGAGTTTCAGGTGGATTGTTTTTATCTTTACTCCAGCGTGATGACCCCCAAAGGGCCGATCCATCAGCAGGAGGCCGGGTATCATCTGGCCGCCGAATGAAGCCCGGCTGCATAGGCTACCGGCCGTTGCTGATCGACGAACTTCTGCAGGCTGTCGATCAGTGTAAGTACCGTTTTTTGCGGGCGATCCCATGGGATCCGGCCCCCCTTATTTTTTCTGCAGGAATTCCTCGATATTAAAACCGCTTTCCTCGTATTTTTTCAACTTCCGCCAGAGTGATACCCGGTCTATCTCCAGGATTTTGGCGGCCTGGGTCTTGTTGCCGTCAACACTTTTCAGGACGGCCATAATATGATCACGTTCATTATCCTCCAGGGTCTGGGCGGATTTTTCAGACTGGGAGGAATAGATGTGCGAAGTGTGATGGGTGGTGCCGAACTCCGAGGGGAGATGGTATGCCTTGATCTCAGGCTCGCCGCACAGCGCCAGCGTCCGCTCGATAATATTTTCCAGTTCGCGCACATTGCCCGGATAATCATAATCCTGCAGCATGGCAAGAGCCCGCGGTTCGATGGATTTGATTCTCCCCTCGGGGGCGGGATATTTCGCCAGAAAATGGCGGACGATCAATGGGATGTCATCCTTGCGTTCCCGCAGGGGCGGAATATTGAGCGTCACGACGTTCAGCCGGTAATAGAGGTCCTGGCGGAACCGGCCTTTCTGTATTTCATCCTGCAGGTCCCGGTTGGTGGCGGCCAGAATGCGCACATCCACCGTAATTTCCTTGGTGCCGCCCACCCGCATGATCTTTTTTTCCTGCAGGACCCGCAGCAGTTTGACCTGCATGTTCATCGGCATTTCGCCGATTTCGTCCAGCAGAACCACACCGCCGTCCGCTGACTCCAGCAACCCCTTGCGCCACTTGGATGCGCCGGTATAGGCGTCCTTCTCGTGGCCGAAAAGCTCATTCAGCATCAGCTCTTCCGTTAAAGCGCCGCAGTTGATCGGCAAAAAGCGCCTGTTGGCCCTGGGGCTCAGTTCGAAAATGGTGCGGGCCACCAGTTCCTTGCCCGTGCCGGTCTCTCCCACAATGAGTATATTGCAGTCGAGTTGGGCGACCTGGGCGATATTGTCCTTGAGTTTCAGGACGGCGGGGTTCTGCCCGACAAATTGGGGGACCCCTTTTTTAGACATGATATGCTGTTTGAGGCGGGTTATTTCATTGCGCAGTAGGGTCTTTTCCAGGGCCTTTTTTACCAGGGCGCGCAATTCATTAAGTTTGATCGGCTTGGCCATATAGTAAAAAGCGCCCTCAGCCATTGCCTCAACCGCGGAATTCACCGTGGCATAGCCGGTGATGATGATCACCTCGACATCCGGCAGCATTTCCTTGGCGATCTTCATTACCTGGACACCGTCAATGTCCGGCATTTTCAGATCGGTCAGCACCAGATCAAAATGGTTATGGCTGATGTTTTCCACAGCGTCCTTGCCGCAGGAGGCTGTTTCAACATGATAACCCTCTTTGGTTAAAACGTGGCTGATATTCTGCAGATTAATGATTTCGTCATCAACCACGAGGATGCGTATTTTATTATCTTCTGGCATTTCTTTATGTGTGGTCGCTTACCGAATCAAGCGAGCTGGGTTTTTCCAGGGCCAGCGGCAGGGTGATGATAAATTTTGACCCCTGGCCCAAGGTGCTTTCCACCCTGATGGAGCCGTCATGTTTTTTTATGATTCCGTAGACAACGGCAAGGCCCAGTCCTGTTCCCTTGCCGACATTTTTCGTCGTATAGAAGGGATCAAAGATTTTCTGGATATCATTCTCGTCAATGCCTATCCCCGTGTCTTCGATGGATATGACGGCTTTCTGGTATTCACGATCCATGGTTGCCGTTATGGAAATGGTGCCCGGCGGGGTGCTGATGGCCTGGATGGCGTTTAGCAGAAGGTTCAGCAGCGCTTCCGTCAGCTTCTGCACATCAACCTTCACCGCAAGTTCTGCCGGGATATCCTTTTTTATGGTGATATCAGACGGCACATCGCTGGAAATAAGCCGCAGGGTGCGTTCCACCACTTCATCAAGAAAAACGGGCTGGATGGAAAATGTCTGGGCGCGGGAGAATTCAAGCAGCCCCTTAACCGTTTCGCTGGCCCGGTGTGTTTCCTGCTCAATGTTCTTTAATAATTCCTCTATAAATTGACAATCCCCATCTTTCAATTCGGCAAGGGCGATCTGGCAGGAGGTGGAAATATTATTCAGCGGATTGTTCAGCTGATGGGCGGTTCCTGAGGCCAGAGTGCCGATGGAGGAGAGTTTTTTTGCCTGGAAGAGCTGCTCCTGCTGTTCCTCCAATTCCGTTACCATTTTATTAAAGGCGTTGATAACGCTGTGCAGTTCGTCCTTTTTGTTCGGCAGCGGGAGCGGCGTAAAATTCCTTTTGGCAATGGTGGTTGCCGCTTCCTCGATCAACTTGATGGGCTTGAGCAGAGTTTTAAAGATCATCACCGTGGTGAAAACGGCAAAAATGACGAGCAGGGTGAAGTAGAAAAAAAGCTGTTTTTTGAAATGCTCGATAAAGAGACCCAGCTTTTCCTGTCGTAAAATGACGAATTCTTCACTCAGGGCGATAAGCTCTTTCCCGATGGAGCGCAAAGACTCAATGGTTTGTTTGGACCTTTGCACTTCTTCGTCGCCGCAGCCGCCGCAGCTGTCTTTCAATTCTCTGAGCGTGGCTCGGTAGTTCATTAATTTCGCTTCAATTTTGTCCAGAAGCTCCGGTTTTGC
>JACQYM010000363.1 GCA_016208225.1 Deltaproteobacteria bacterium
GCCTCTTGCAAAATGCGGGATTTATCTTTTTCGTCATGCCGGAGGGGTTTTTATCCGGCATCCAGTCTCTTGTTGTCACGCCGGAAAACTGGATTCCGGCTCAACACACTGCCGGAATGACGTCGTTCAGGTCATGGCTGCTGATTCCAGGAATGAACGGTTGACTCATTTTGCAAGGGGCTCAATCAAAAATAATCAATAATGCCGGATCGCGCTTCGCCTGCCGGGAATGACGGGGAGAGCGCATGAATAAATCAGGAGGTTGCCGCCGATCATGAAACTTGCCGTACTTAAAGAGAGCAGAGAGGGAGAAAAGAGGGTTGCCGTTATTCCGGATTCGATCAAGCGTTTCAAGCAGAAGGGTTTCGAGGTCCTGATCCAGGCCGGGGCGGGCGAGGCGGCCGGCTTCGGCGACAGCGAGTACGCCGAAAAAGGGGCAGTGGTCGAACCATCCCTGACAAAACTGCTGCAAGACACCCGCTGCGTGGTCAAAGTACAGCCCCCAACCCTGGAAGAGGCAGAGCTGCTGGCGGACGGCTCAACCCTCATCGCCGTGCTGCAGCCCATGACCCGCCATGATCTGGTCAGAAGGCTGGCCGAGAAAAAAATCACGGCTTTCGGCCTGGATGTCATCCCGCGCACTTCCCTGGCCCAGGCCATGGATGTGCTCAGCTCCATGAGCACCATTGCCGGTTACAAAGCGGTGCTGCTGGCCGCAGGGCAGCTGCCCCGTTTTTTCCCGATGCTGATGACCGCGGCCGGCACGGTGCCGCCGGCCAAGGTGCTGGTCCTGGGGGCCGGAGTTGCCGGTCTGATGGCCTGCGCCACGGCCAAGAGACTCGGGGCTGTGGTGGAGGCCTTTGATGTCCGGCCCGAGGTAAAGCAGGAAGTGATGAGTGTCGGCGCCAGATTCATCGAGGTCCCATACGCCGAAGACGGCTCCGGCGGCGGCGGTTATGCCAGGGAGATGTCCGAGGAATATAAGAAGAAACAGGCGGAGCTGATCAGCAAGCACATCGCCAGGGCGGATGTGGTGATCCCCACGGCCCTCATCCCGGGCCGCCGGGCGCCGATCCTGATCACCGAGGAACAGGTGCGGAGCATGCAGCCCGGCGCGGTCATCATCGATCTGGCCGCCGAAATGGGCGGCAACTGCGCCCTGACCAGTCCGGACGAAACCGTGGTCAGACACGGCATCACCATTATCGGCCATACCAATCTGCCCGCCACCATGGCGTTCCATGCCAGCCAGATGTTTTCCAAAAACATTGAAAAATTTCTGTTTCATCTCTGCGATGAAAACGGCTTCAAATTAAACATGGGGGATGAGATCACCAGGGGTTCGCTGGTGACCCACCAGGGCGGGATTGTCCACGAAAGAACGAAAAAAATGATGGAGTAACAGGGAGAGAGAGATGGATACCGCAATTATCATTTCAGGCCTGACCGTTTTTGTCCTGGCGCTCTTTGCCGGGGCCGAACTGATAGCCAGGGTGCCGCAGACCCTGCATACGCCGCTGATGTCCGGGTCAAATGCCATTTCCGGCATCTCCATCCTGGGCGCCCTGCTGGTGGCCGGCCATTCCGGCGGCCCGGATTCCACGTCGATGATCGGGCTGCTGGCCGTTGTTTTTGCCACCATCAATGTAGTGGGCGGGTATCTGGTAACGCAACGAATGCTGCAGATGTTCAAGAAGAAAAGCAATAAAGGTAAATGATCCATGACGACGAACGCCATCAATTTTATCTATCTTCTGTCCATCGTGCTTTTCATGCTGGGGATCAAATATCCCAGCTCCCCGGCCACAGCCCGGCGCGGCAACGAAATCTCCATGGTCGGCATGGCAACCGCCATGGCCGCCACCTTGGCCAGCCCGTCTATCACCTCCTTCCCCCTGATCATTATCGGCATTGCGGCCGGCAGCGCCATCGGCGCCGTGACCGCGGTGCGAGTCGCCATGACCTCCATGCCGGAGATGGTGGCCCTGTTCAACGGCTGCGGCGGGGCGGCCTCGGCCCTGGTCGCCCTGGCGGAATTCCAGCGGGCGGAAACTCCGTTCGCCCCCTTTGCCCTGGTAACCCTGCTGCTCTCGATTATCATCGGCGCCGTGACCTTCACCGGATCGCTGATCGCTTTCGGCAAGCTGCAGGGCCTCGTCCCCACCCGGCCCATCGTCTACCGCGGCCAGCAGCTGGTCAACGGCCTGCTGCTGCTCGTCACCCTGGCCATGGCGGTCATGGTCTATCAGGACCAGGCCGATACGCTCTTCTTCTACGGAATAGTAGTGCTGTCGCTGGTGCTCGGCGTTCTGGCGGTTATCCCCATCGGCGGGGCGGACATGCCGGTCATCATCTCCCTGCTCAATTCCTACTCCGGGGTGGCGGTTTCCATGACCGGTTTCGCCCTGAGCAACAACGCCCTGATCATTGTCGGCTCGCTGGTCGGCGCCTCGGGCCTCTTTCTGACCCAGATCATGTGCGCGGCCATGAACCGTTCCCTGGCCAACGTGCTGTTCGGCGCCTTCGTGGCGGTGCAGGAAACGGCCGCAAGCGGCGAGGGTCCGGGCGGCAGCATCCGCGGCTACGAGGTGGAGGATGTGGCCACGGTGCTGGAAAACGCGGCATCGCTGATCATTGTTCCCGGATACGGCCTGGCCGCGGCCCAGGC
>JACQYM010000364.1 GCA_016208225.1 Deltaproteobacteria bacterium
ATTACCAATTTGTCTGGGCGCCGTGGCATGTGCCGTACCGGCTGCCCGACCCGGACGAACGGTGGGCCGTGCTCCCCTTGGCGGCGCTGTTTCCTGACCTGGCCGGCGTCGAGGTGAACATGCAGGAGCCGGAGCTGCCGGCCAGAACGTTTGCCAACGGCTCCTTTGGCCTGCGCCTGCAGCGGCTGGGCGACATCGACTGGGCCGTCAATCTCTTTCACGGCTTTGATCCGCGCCCCGTTTTCAAGACCACGGTTCTGCAGGTGAGCGGAACAAACGGCGAAACAAGCATCGATCCGGGGCTCGTCCCCTCCTTTCACCGCATCACCTCGCTCGGCCTGGACGGGGCCGTGGTGCTGGGCGACTGGAGCCTGCGGGGGGAGGCGGCAGCCACCCTCAACCGGGGCTTCAATCTGCAGCCGGAGCTGTGGGGCTATCCGACCCAGCCCGCCGCCGGCGTCACCCAGCTGCCGGATATTGACATCAACCGGGACACCATCGATTACGGCCTGGCCGCCGACTACCGCCTCGTCGAGGATGTCATCCTCACCCTGCAGGCCCAGCAGACTCTTATCATCGACCGGCCGGGCACCCTCTATGACCGGTCGTGTGAAACCATCCTGTGGGCCAACCTCCGGGTTTACTTCCTGAACCAGAAACTGGAAACCACCTTGAATCCGGTCTACAACCCCGAACATGGCGCCGGCATGCTCAGGGCCGGCATCACCTATGTGCTCAACGACGCCTGGAAAACCAGCCTCACCGGCCTCATCCTGGACGGCCCGCCCGCCTCGCTCTTCGGCCGCTACGCTGCCAACGACCAGCTCAGCCTGGAGCTGGTTTATGCGTGGTAATGGGTGTCGAAAACCGGGGAAGTCGTCGGGTTGCCGGCTGTTTTGATCTTCTTTCCGATTTCCGGAATTCATGGTATTCTGGCAATGGCATGACCAAAATACTCATTCAACTTTCTGAGTTGTTGAATCGTACGAGTTTACAGTGAGTTACATGCAATGAACAGCGGACGGTTCGTCATGCCGGACTTGATCCGGCATCCAGAAACTCCCAGATACTGGATTCCGGCTTACAACATGCCGAAATGACGACCGAAAATATTGCCATATAATTCACGATTCAGTTATGCCAACTCAGAAAGTTGAAATACTTACTGCAAAAGAGGGCCTTCACGATGATTACCACCAATGAACTTATGTCGATGGTTGAATCTTTACCCATTGATATTAAAACCCAGCTCATTGAAAAATTACTGAGCAGCCTTAACCCCGCTCAAAAAGAAATCGATGTATTATGGGCGGCTGTAGCAGAAAAAAGGGTTGCGGAGATGAGAGAGGGTAAAGTGAAAGCTATTCCTGGCGATGAGGTATTCAAAGAAATCCGGGAACGCCTCGGCAAATGAACTACGCATTCCATCCTTTTGCCAAAGCTGAATTGGCTGAGGCGGCAGATTATTATGAGGAGTGTCGGCCAGGATTAGGAGATGAATTTCTTAAAGAAATCTATTCTGCCATTCAAAGAATCCTCCTCTTTCCCAACGCCTGGTCTGGTTTATCAGAGAATACGAGAAGATGTTTGGTAAACCGGTTTCCGTACGGCGTAATCTACCAAATAGTTGAAGATGGAATCCTGATAGTAGCTGTAACCCAATTAAACCGAAAGCCCCGAGATTTTCGAACTCGACTGGAAAAATAGCAGAATCGGGAGAAGGAGAAAAATGGCCAATGGACAGTGTGCTCGGGCGCCATAACTGTACAGATCCCTGCTTAATTGGTTATGTCCTCGAATCATGTTGAGGTTAAGCGAATAATCTGTTGAGTTGCCTCTTGGCCAGTTCCGCGGTGATGAAGGTCTCGTACAGCTGCTGCTTGGGCTTGATCCCCGGCGCCCGGTCTAGGAAGACCTTGAGTAAGGTGCTGCGCAGATGCTCTTCGGCAAATACCGCCCACGGCACCGGCGTCTCCTTGAGGATGGTGGTGCGGATGGCCTCGGCCTGTTCGAGCTTGCCCTGCAGCTCCAGCTTGCGGGCCTCTTTCTGCCACTCCTCCAAGGTCGAGGTTTTGGCCGTCATCTCCACCTTTTCGCCACCCGAACTCCGGCTTTCGCCGGAATAACAATGATGGGTCAATGTGCATGAGCCCCGCCCCCTTTCGGGGGCAAGGGCTCAGGGTGGAAACGGGATCAGGGAGCAGGGGTCAGCAACTGGCCGCCCAGCACATCACTGATCCGGAAGGTGCGCTTGGCGATTCCGGCATTGCCGGCGTTGTCCGTGACCTTCGCCGTGAAGGTGACAAACTCCTTGCCGGCGGGAAGAATCAGGGAACCGCCGACCACCCAGTCCGCGACAACATGGACCGCACCGGTCAGAGGATCGACTTCGCTGCCGACAATATTGAACACCGGCGCAAGATTGCCTTCAGCCGGCACGAGCAGACCTGTCGGAGCAAGCAGCGGCACGTCAAAAGTGAATTCAAGACCCGGGAAATTACGATTTTCCCCTTTGCCCAACTGGGTCGGGTCCAGAATACTGCCCGGACCCAGCTCGGGTTGGGTAACGGTATCGCCGATTTCATCGACCGCGATGCCGGCCCCGGCCAGATCAAGAATATTGACCTGAATAAAAGTCAGGGCGCCGGTCGCCGGAGTCGGCAATTGCGCCTGGTCACCCAACGCAATGGAACTCGGGACCCGGGGGGCGATGATCTCTACCTTTGGTCCGTTATCGTTTACCGCACCAACTCCGGGAAAGGTTGATGGGTCGGGGGTCAGCGCGTCACCGGAAAGCAGCGATGGATCCACTTCGACGGTGATCTTATCGAAACCGATACGGCCTTCCTCATCGACCATCGCTGCGGTGATGGTGAAAT
>JACQYM010000365.1 GCA_016208225.1 Deltaproteobacteria bacterium
AAAGGGCTTGGTCAGGTAGTCATCAACCCCGAGGGCAAGCCCCTTTATCTTGTCTTCGTCCATGGCCTTGGCGGACAGGATCAACACCGGCAACCGGTCATCCTCCAGGCGAATATTCCGCAGCACATCCAGACCGTCAATGCCGGGCAGCATGATATCAAGCACGATCAGGTGCGGCCGCCACCCTTTCCACTGCCGCAGACCGGTCGCCCCATCCGCGGCCACCCGGACCTCATACCCCTGCATGACCAGATTGAGCTGCAGCCCCTCGGCAATATGGCGGTCGTCTTCGATGATCAGGACGCGTTTATTCATGGCTCCTCCCTGGCTTCTGCCGGGGGCGGGCCGGGGGAAGCGCTGCCTTCCCCGGCAAGATCGAGGGTGATGATCACGGTCGTGCCCTGGCCTGGACCATCGCTTTCCGCCTTGATCCGGCCATGATGGATCCTGACGATGTTGTCAACAAAGGAGAGGCCAAGGCCGCTGCCCTCCCCCTTGGTCTGAGCCGTTCTCTCCACCCGGTAGAATTTTTTGAAGATTTTTTTCCTCTCCCGCCGCCGCAGGCCAAGGCCGTTATCCTTTATGCTGATATTGAGACGGCGGCCATGCGGCGTAAAAATGATATCAACCGTCGGCTCCCTGGCATCATTGTATTTTATGGCATTGGTCAGCAGGTTCATCAACAGCATCTCAAAAAGCGGCAGGTCCACCGGATAATAAAAGGCGCGGCCGGCGGGGTTATGAATGTTGATGGTGCAGCCTTGAAAAAGGTGGCTGTTTTCGCGGCAAAATTCCTCAACCGTCCTGACCAGATCGACCCGCACCGGATTCAGTTTGTAGAGCTTGCTCTCCAGCCTGGCCAGATTCAGGATGCTGTTGATATTGTCGGTCAGCCGCGCGACATCGGCCAGCATGTATTCGATGTATTTCAGTTGGATCGGCCGGGCCAGTTCATACTTCTGAAAAGTCTCCAGATAGAGCTTGATCGACGTGACGGGCGTTTTCAGCTCATGGGTGAAATTATTGATGAAATTGTGCTGCAGTTGATAGAGTCGCTGCATTTTGACATTAAAGGCAAAGATAATGAAGATGCCGACCAGGATGATCGCCACCAGAATGGACAGCACCACGATCACCACCCAGGTGTCCAGCTCCAGGAACTGGCGCGGATCAAGATTGAAACTCCTGGCCACCCCCTGCAGCCTGGTACTGACCTCTACGTACCAGTAGATGTAAAGAAACAGGGACAACCCCAGCGCCACAACGGAAAAGATAAAGATGAGGATGGGGTGCAGATACCACCTGATCTGTCGCATAGAGCATCACCACGTCAGAGGAAGGTTTGGCCCGGAGAGCCTGCCGCAGCAAAAATCGAGAACCAGGATGTCTGGTCGGGAATATTGTAACCCATCCGGTGGATGGATTGTAAAACTTTTGTAAAACAACCCCCCGCCCCGTATCGCCTGCCGGTGGAATCAGGTACATTGATCAGTAAGTTCAGAACTCCTGATGTCGTGACGTAATTTCAGAGAGTTAAACGCCATCTCGGATTCTGGCCTGTTACCGGTAGAGTGCCTAAAGTGCGCTAAAATACTTAAAGTTAAAGGTGTTATCTGTCATAACGCACCGCAATTTCAAGTATTTTAGGCACTTCAAACGTTTCCACTTTCATGACCCATTGATGTTTCAGCAAGGAGTACCCCATATCATGCAAGACAATCACCCCCGCCACCCCCTGAAAACAAAAGCCAAGGTGCTGCTGTCCAGCGTCTTCGGACCCTATGCCCGGGACGATGCATTCGGCAGCAGACAGGTCAACCCCATGGAACTCTATCATAATCAGGTGACCCGGGCCCAGGGCGTCTTCTCCCTGCGCATGTTCCACCGCTCCTTCGGCCTGCTGATGATCCAGGCCAATATGGACGCGCCGTCTACCCTGCTCGATTTTCCGGACCTGGAGCGCTTTGAGGCCGAGATCCGGGACAATCACTATGATATCGTCGGCATCAGCTCCATTATTCCCAATGTGGGCAAGGTCAAGAAGATGTGCGAGCTGGTGCGTACCCATCTGCCGGGCGCGGCTCTGGTCATCGGCGGTCATGTGGCCAATCTGCCGGACCTGGCGGACAGGATATCCGCCGATCACATTGTCAAGGGCGACGGCATCGGCTGGTTCCGCCGCTATCTGGGCCAGGATGACAAGAAGCCCATCCGCCATCCGCAGGTTCTGTCGGCCCACGGCACCAGAATCCTGGGCCATTCCCTGAGCCGGAAACCGGGTGATACGGCGGCCGTTGTCGTGCCCTCGGTGGGCTGTCCCATGGGCTGTAATTTCTGCTCAACCTCCAATCTCTTTGGCGGCAAGGGACATTTTCTCAACTTTTATGAGACCGGTGACGAACTCTTTGCCATCATGTGCGAGCTGGAGGAAAAACTGCAGGTCAGTTCCTTTTTCATGATGGACGAGAACTTTCTCCTGCACCGGAAAAGGGCGCTCCGGCTACTGGAGCTGGAGCAGCAGCACAACAAGAGCTGGTCGCTCTACATTTTCAGTTCCGCCCGGGTCCTGCAGTCATACAGCATGGACCAACTGGTCGGCCTCGGGGTCTCCTGGGTCTGGATGGGCCTGGAGGGCAAAAAAAGCAGATACCGCAAACTGAACGGCATAGATACCCTGGCCTTGGTCAAAGGACTGCAGGCCCATGGCATCCGGGTGCTCGGCTCTTCCATCATCGGCCTGGAAAACCACACCATGGAAAATATTGATCAGGTCATTGATTACGCGGTCAGCCATAACACGGATTTCCACCAGTTCATGCTGTACACGGCCCTGCCCGGCACGCCGCTGCACAAGGAGCTGCAGGAGGCGGATCTGCTGCTGCCGGAATCCGCAATGCCCCCGGCCGACACCCACGGCCAGTACCGTTTTAATCATCGCCACCCGCACATCCATGATCATCAGGAGGAAAAACTGCTGCAGGACGCTTTCCGGCGTGATTTCGAAAAAAATGGCCCCAGCCTCTATCGCCTGATCAGGACCATGCTGCAGGGCTGGTTATGTTACAAGGACCATCCTGATGCGCGCATCAGGCGGCGCTATGCCGAGGAAATGCAGCCGCTGCGGACCACTTATGCCGCCGCGGTCTGGGCCATGCAAAAATGGTACAGCAGGATAGACCCGGAGCTTGCGGGCAAAATGCGCCTGTTGCTCAAGCAGCTCTACCAGACCTTTGGCTGGCAAACCAGGCTCTATGCCCCGACAGTGGGTCGCTATATCCATTTTGCCATGCACCTGGAGGAAAAACGGCTGGCCCAGGGCTGGACCCCGGAACCCGTAACATTTTGTGAGAAAAAACCGGCCCGGGATGGCGAGGTCACGGCGCAGACGGCTCCGGCCAGGGAACAGGGGCTGCCGCAGATGGTTGAGGCGGCACTGGTTTTTTCAAAGGCTAATTAAAACCGCTCTTCTTCTGCAATCATTATCCCTGGTAGAACAAACCTCATGGCGAGATCTCTTGCCGTGGCAGATTTGCATTTTTTTGGTATGCCATCCTGCGGTAGGAGCGGGCCATGCCCTCGATAACGGTGGTTTCACCATGCCAAAGGTCGCGGGCCTGGCCCGCTCCTACCCCCTCCCCGAGACTTTAATGGCAGCGAGGCGGCGTCATTTTTTTATCCCCAAAAAGACTGGATAAAAACAGCCTGGATGCTATTATCTGTTACATAGTTGGATTAACCTACCCTAATGGGTATTCTTTGTTTTGTTTGGCTGGCTAGTGCTACCGGAGCCCACAAGGAAAAGCTCATATTTGGAGGATAAATTGGCCACATATGATTTAGTAGGTACGCCATTCCCAAAGCATGATCCTCTCTTTATTCAAGACAGGCCGTTTCAAAATAAACTATCTAAACTCGAATCTTACATTGAGATGAAATGGGATATTTCGGAGATTATGAGATATGTAAAACAAATCGAATTATCAAATGACCCAGAACTTATTCATAGCATAGACAAGTTCCATATACCCTTTGCTCATGAAGCAATGACTATAACTGCGATTCTTGGCTATGCCAAACTCTTCAAGAGTGCATACTGCCGGACTGTGCTTGAGGCAAAAGAAGTTTTCAAATCAGCCCCCAATCCATTTCACCAGTTTGTAATGGATCTCAGAGACAAGTTTCTCGCTCATCAAGAATGGAATGCCAATAAACATTGGCTTCATTACCACAAGGGCATAAATGGAAATCCCCCAAAACTAAATCCTGCTGGCTATACGGTTCGAACACCTGTTTTTATGAACCTTGACATCGACTCTTTCAAAAAGCTCATTACAACAGTCGAGAAGCATATTGAAGATAAGATTTTGCTGCTTTGCCAAGATATTGAATCAGGGCTTACCCCTGAACAAATCGAGTATTTGAATAGCGATTTGCCAAAAACAGAAAACCCTTTTCATAAAAAACCACCTTACTCTTCAAGGTCGAAATGAGCGGCTCTGAACTTGAAGAATATAACTTCAAGCCTACCCATCGTTTAGCCCTGACCTAAGCGCAAATGCTTAGTCCGGATAATTTCTTCCGCTCTGTGAAAAAAATTGACACATAACGCTCTTGAAATTGGCTGGCCTTGAATGTATAGTTTGATTATACATTTCAAAAGAGGTTCCCTATGAAAGCCACCGTGGTTGATTTACGATACAAAATGAACGATGTGCTCAAAGCCCTTGACCGGAATGAAAAGGTGACGGTCTTTTACCGTGGCAAGGAGAAAGGTGTCCTGGTGCCATCGACACCCAAGAAACATTTGAAAATCACTGACCATCCGTTTTTTGGCATGTCTTCCCAGGACACTGACAAAGCGGTATTGGATGAGCTCAATGATTTGCGGAAGCCCAGATACGATGATATTTGACACGGATATTTTCATCTGGACGCAGCGAGGCAACGAAAAGGCCGCAAAGCTGATGGAAAAGGCGGAGGAAAAATATCTCTCCATCCAGACTTACATGGAACTCCTGCAGTGTGCAAAGAATAAGGCCCAGCACAAATATGTGAAAGATTTCTTGTCATCATTCGGGTTTATCGTGCTGCCATTGACGGAAAACATTGGCCATCGCGCTTCCATTTACGTCGAAGAATATACCCTGTCCTCTCATCTTCGGGCCGGTGACGCAATAATAGCCGCAACGGCAGTGGAAAATAATATGATCCTTGCTTCAAGCAATGAAAAGCACTTCAAGGCGATAAAAGATCTGCAGTTGAAAGCATTCAGGCCGTAAGCAGTATCAGGCAATCCGCAGAATTCCCTCCAAAAGCCTGGTAGCCTGGTAGGTTGGGTTGAGGTACGAAACCCAACAGTTACGAGCGTAGGTCGATAATCGGCAGCGCTATCTGGCCGGCCAAACGTGTTGGTTTCGCGGGGCTCAACCCAACCTACGGGCCTGCCGCCTCTCTGCCCGAAGTTGACTGACCTGTTAACAGGTGCTATATTTAAACCTGTTTACAGGTTTTTTTATAAGGAGGCCCCATGAATATTAAATTCTCTGAAGACATTGTCCCGCTCAGCGTACTGAAAGTGAATCCCGGCAAGATTGTCAATCAGGTTCAGGAAACACACCGGCCGGCGGTTTTGACCAGCAGGGGCAGGGGAGTCGCGGTGGTGCAATCGCTGCAGGATTTTGAAGCAGATGTTGAACAGCAGGCCTTTATGAAAGCCGTCGTGCAAGGAATGGTGGATCTGCAGGAAGGGCGGGAACTGAGCCTTGCCGAAGTGAAAAAACGTTTGAAAATCAAGTAGCATGTCAGCCGGGGTCACGATTTCTTTTGCCGGTTCCGCGCTTGGGGATTTGGAAGAAATTCTCGAATATTACCGAGACCAGCAGGCTCCCCAGGCGGGAGAGCGACTTGTGGCGGATGTCATCAAGGATATTGAGTTGCTTGCTGATCATCCGGATATGGGGCGCATAGTCCCTGAATTTGATCTGCAGGATCTGCGTGAGTTAATTCGGCCACCTTTGCGGATTGTTTATCGCCGGGAACCGGGCAAGGTTCGCATCGTCAGAATTTGGAGAAGTGAACGTTTAATGGTTTTGCCATGACCTGGCGTTTGAACGAATAATATCGTGCCCATCTATGCACTTACCACCAAGGCACAGTCGAAAGAATCTCCGATAACGGGCAAGTTCGGATTTTTCCGCCTTTCCGTCTGAGCTTCGAGTACAGCCTTTTTGCTTTTTTGAGGAAATGGGGTTGTGGGACTTGCCGTGGTAAAGAGAAACAGGGCGGGCATAAACCCGCCCCTGCAGTAATGCCGTCATCCGGATGGCCACAGGCGGCATAAAAAGCCGTAACGAAATAGCCAGGAAAGCAGAGGTTATTTCGCAACGGCTCCTGATGATGAGGCCCTCGCAAAAAGACTGGATCAAGCCCGATGGTCCAGGCCCTTCAGGGAGTTGCCTCACGACCGGACCCCGGCTTGCGCCGGGGTGCCGACTGCGGGTTCATCAATTATCCTGCGCCCCTTCGGCGATCCATTGCCGGATGGCTTTGTAGTCCGGGTCTGATGTGGACCAGAAGGCCCCGCCGCCGTGGATGACTTTGCCGTCCGTCTGCCATCTCGTTTTTGCCAGCACCAGGCTTGAATCCGGGTCATCCTGGTACCCCGCGGTCATGTCCTTTATGCCTCTTTTCGTCCAGACGGTATCGCCTGACGTCACGGATGAACCTTCATAGGAAACCAGATCAAGGGACCTGCTGTAATCGATCTGGGTAAGAGGCTCGCCTTCCATGTCGGACTGGGTCACGAGCCGCGTCAGGGTCGAGCCCGGGATATGGCAGTGCACGCATTTATGCCTGAAGATGGGCAGGATGTGCTTTTGGAAGCTCAGATGTGTCTGGGGATAGAATGACAGCGTGCTCTTGCCCGTGCCCCACAAGGCCCCACGGCCGCCCAGGGCGGCATGGTGCATGTTGCAGCTCATTCTGGAGGCCGGGTCGGTGGCGCCGCCCACCGGCGCGATGGTGACCATCGGTCTGACATGGTTGCCGCTTTTTACCCAGGCCTTGTACTGCCAGCTCCTGGTGTCATTAGGATCAGCGGGGTGAAAGCCCAGCTCATCGGTAGAATAGAGGGGATGGGTCACGCCGCCGTGGCTCGCGATGGCGTAAGGATTGCTGCTGATCGGCACCTGGGTCCAGAAATTGCCGACTTCATTGCTGGTCATGCTGATCACATTGCCGTCTCGATCCTGCAGGATGACTTCTCCGCCCTGCAGGGGTTTTCTTCCCGCCCGGTCTTCGTAAAGGGTGCCGGCCATGGTAAAGATCACCGGGGCCTTGCCGTCGGGGCGATGACAGATGCCGCAGTCCTCACCCGCGTTGTGCGTCCCCTTGCCGGCGCCGTTGTCCTTGCCCGGCAGATGGCCGGCCGGGACCGGCTGCCATTTCCGGCCATCGGCGGAAAAATTCGAGGCATCGTATTCGGCGGCCAAAGCGCCGCCGCCGAGGGCCAAAACAAAAGTCATTGATATGAATAAGCTCTTATGCATCAAGGGAGACCTCCTTTTTATGTAGGGTTGGCGAAGCTGCCCGCGCCATTATTTTCAATAGCTTTCAGCGGCGGTTGCGCCGCCGCTGCTGCCGCCCGGCACCGGCTGGCCGGTGACCAGATCCACCATGGAGACCCATCCCGTGTTCCGGTCCGTTGCCGGTGCGCCGCACAGCAGCCGCGACTCGTCAGTTGCCAGTGATGCGCCGTAGCTCTGGTCCCTGGTGTACCCGGCGAAAATCGTTGCGTCCGCCAGTGTCGTGGTCTCGCTTATCTCCTGGCCGCTGAAATGATAGACCTTGCCGGTCAGATGATGGAAGGCATCCAGATCGGCCATGGGCGCACCGACGACCAGCGCGGCTGACCCGCTCTCGCCGCCATCGACCGCGAGCGCAGCGCCGAACCTGTCAAAGAGGGCCGTGCCGTCAATACGGGCGATCAGCTCCAGAGATGGCGTGTCAACCGTCACCGTTCCCAGTGCCGGGCCGCCCTGCACCACATAAATGCTGCCGGTGTCCCTGTTGCCGTTGATGACGGCATTGGGGGCGCCGATGACAATGTCGCCGGTTGCGTCACCGCTCACATTTGCGACGGCAAGCGCTTTGCCGAATCCCTTGCTCGTGCTCTTGATCGTCACATCAGGCGAATCCGTGGCCGGCGTAAAGTCGGCCGCCCCGTGATAACAGAGCACCGCGCCGCTTGCCGACAGGCACAGGTCCGCAATGGTGTCGCCGTTGATGTCCCCTGCCGCCGGGCTCCAGCCGGGCCCCTTGTTCAGCACGGTCGAATGCAGGGCCACCTGATCGGTGAAGTCGGGGGCGAAAAAGACGTACACCGCGCCGCCCTGATAAGCGGCCGGATCAGCGGTATGAAACGGCGCGCCG
>JACQYM010000316.1 GCA_016208225.1 Deltaproteobacteria bacterium
CTGATCGGGCAGGCGGCGCATGCCGCCGTGCCGGCCCGGTATCTGCGGGCCGCCTCTCCATGGTAGATCTCACTGATGCTCTGGGCAAAGACATTGCCGATATAGGAGGGGAGTTTGCGGCAGGCATGGGCCTCGCCGTCCGGCAGGATGGAAAAGAAATTGAATGCCGCGCCGCAGCCGTGCCCGGCGCAGCCCCCGAACAGGGGGAGATTTTCCCGCCGGCGGATGATGTTCATCAGATTATCCTTCAGGCTGAGAACAGGGTTTTGCCTGGCCGCTGCCAGATATCTGCCGAGAAAATCGGCATACCCCTCCCGGGCCGCCGATTTGAGCGCCGCCCCTTCGCCCACCATGGCCAGCCGGTTGAAGGTGAACAGATCCACCCGGTCGCGCAACAATTCAGCCAGCGGCAGGACCTGCTCCATGTTGTCCCTGGTCAGGGTCAGCATCACCATGGAGTAGATGCCCAACTCCTTGAGCAGCGCCAGAAAATCCATCACCCGCGCAAAATGGCCGGGGCCGCGGATATAGTCATTATGTTCGGCCAGACCTTCCAGACTGACCTGATAAAATACCGGCCGCCGGATGGCCAGGATCTTTTCCATGGTTGCCCTTGATGCCGGATTGCCGAGAATCGCCACCTGCATATTGCGGTCAACCGCCCCCTGATAGAGTTCAAAAAAATGGGGGTAGAGCAAAGGGTTGCCGCCGGAAAACGAAACC
Source organism: Deltaproteobacteria bacterium (assembly GCA_016208225.1). Classification (GTDB taxonomy): domain Bacteria; phylum Desulfobacterota; class Desulfobulbia; order Desulfobulbales; family SURF-16; genus SURF-16. The sequence continues at coordinate 724 of JACQYM010000316.1, forward strand.
TGACCCTGCACGTGGTGGTCGAGGCAGAAACGGCGCAGATCATTTAAAATCGCCAGCCCCCCGGCCAGCGGCAGGGCCACCCGGTCGCTGCGGTCATAGCAGTGCTTGCAGTGCAGGTCGCAGACCTGGGTGATATGCCATTGCAGGGTAAAAACAGGTGACACGAAAAATTTTTCCGGGATATTCTCCCCCCGGGGGTAGGTCTGCGGGTCGCGGCGGATGGCCGGCGGCGGCGCCAGCAGGATGCCGCGGCGGGCGGCCTGCTCCAGCACGGCATCGATGACGCCGACCGCGGCCTTGCCTTCCCCGGCCGCCTGTTCCGTGCTGATCTCCTCCACGATGATTTTCAGGGCCAGCAGATCACTTTCCCGGGCCGCCTCCACCACCAGTTCCCCGCCGGCCGGCGGATAATAAATGAGAACAAACTCTTCGCCCTCCTGGGGCAGCGTTTGCCGCTGTCCCCCGCCGTCACCCAGCAGGGCCGGCAGCTTTTGCCAGCCAAGCTGCAGCAGCTGCAGGGTCGGGTTGACCTCGGTCCGCTCCACCCGGGCCGGGATGAGTGCCGCCCCTTTTTCCCGCACCTGATAACAGGCATATTCCAGGCGGGCCAGCTCTGCCAGATAGGGCGGCAGCTCCCCTTTCTCCTGCCAGTCGGCAATGGTAGCCATGAAATGGGCCGGCACAAGGGGTTCACCTTCTGGCCCGGCCGACAGCTGCCGGTGCTGTGCCTCGGTCATCAACGAAAAACAGGCCGGGAAAATGGGTTCTGGGTGCATGCGAAAATCTTTCGGGGATCCGGGAAAATTGATGAAAATTGATGAAATCGGAAACTCTTTTACCACAGAGCGCACTGAGATCACAGAGAAAATCTGGTTTGCCGTTGGCCCCTGTGGTCTCCCTGCGCCTTGTGGTAAATTTATGTAACCTGAAAAGGGTCAGGAGCGAGGAGAAAAAATCTGTCGCCTGATACCTGTGCGGCGCATTCTGACTCTTGACTCCTGACTCCTGACTCCTGACTTCTGACTCCTACTTCCGCAGTGCCGACCGCACCGCTTATTTATGCCCGCTTCAGCTACTGGAGCCGGCAGGCGGGGCCGCCTTCATTTTTTCTTCCTCTTCAGGGGTCAGCGGCGTCTTCTTCTTATCGCCTTCCGCTGTGCCTGCAGGTTTTTTGGTTGTCTCTTCCTGGGTGCCGACCGCACCCTCTTTGTGGCCGCCTCAGCCGCTGCCTGCGCCCACCGCCTCATGCTTTTCAGTGCCAACTGCACTGTCGCCCTTCGAGCCTCAGCCGCTGCCGCCGAAAGCGACGCCGCCGCCCATCGGCACGCCGCTCAACAGACCGGCGATGCCCACGCCTGCCAGAATCTTCTTCATTTCTTTCTTGTCCATTTGTTCCTCCTGTTGGTGATAATTCCAGAAGGGTCCCGCGCTGTTTAACGGACCGCCCCCTTCCGAGATATTCCTGACATACATCATTATCTGGATTTTCGATTTTCAAGTCAAGAAGTATACAAAAAACCTTTTTCAGTCGTGTGCGTCCCACAAAAATGGTACAGTAACGGCCATGACCCCCGTGCAGATCTTGCGGCAATATTTCGGCCACTCATCCTTCCGGGGCTGCCAGCAGGAGATCATCGACCATCTGCTGGCCGGCCGCCATGCCCTTGTTCTCATGCCCACCGGCATGGGCAAATCGGTCTGTTACCAGATCCCGGCCCTCATGCTTTCCGGACTGACCGTCATTATCTCGCCGCTGATCGCCCTGATGAAAGACCAGGTGGACAGCCTGCGGGCGAAAAACATCGATGCCGCCTGTATCAACTCATCGCTGTCCAGGGCGGAGAGGGAACAGCGGCTGCAGGCCCTGGCCAGGGGGGCCTACCGGCTGCTCTACGTCACGCCGGAGCGGTTCCGCAGCACCGAGTTTACCGAGCGCATCGCCCGGCGCGCCGTCAGTCTGCTGGCAGTGGATGAAGCCCACTGCATCAGCCAGTGGGGCCATGATTTCCGGCCCGACTACACCCGGATCAAGGAATTCCGCCGGCAGCTCGGCAGCCCGGTCACCATCGCCCTGACCGCCACCGCCGCCCCTGACGTGCAGCAGGACATCATCACCCAGCTTGGCCTGACTCCCGGCGACATCCGGATCTTCCACGAGGGGATCGACCGCCCCAATCTGCATCTGGCGGTGATTGATCTCTACGGCGATGACGCAAAGCTTGCCATCATCAGTGACCAATACCGCCGCCAGCCGGGCAACACCATCGTCTATTTTTCCCTGATCAAAACCCTGGAACGGTTCAGCGACCTGCTGTCAACAAGGGGCATCACCCACCTGCAATACCATGGAGGGCTCGATCCGGCAAAACGCCGCCGCATGCAGAATCTCTTCATGGCCGGCGACAACAGCCTGATTCTGGCCACCAATGCCTTTGGCATGGGCATCGACAAGGCCGACATCCGCCATGTCATCCATGCCGAGGTGCCCGGCTCCATGGAGGCCTATTACCAGGAGATCGGCCGGGCGGGACGGGACGGCTTCCCCTCCGACTGCACCCTGCTCTATGACGAGCAGGACCTGCTCATCCAGATGGATTTCATCAGCTGGAACAACCCGGATGCGGGATTTTACAGCCGCCTCCATCAGCTGCTGGCGGATGAAGCGGAAGCGGCAAACAGCGGCGGCAGCGAGTGGCTGAAGGAAAAACTGCTCTTTAAGAACAAACATGATTTCCGGCTGGAGACCGGGCTTGCCATGCTGGACCGTTACGGAGTCACGGCAGGGAGCCTGGCGGACCATGACCTGCGGGTCGCGGCGCCGCTGCCGCCGCAGCTCGGCCGGGCAAAGATCGCGGAAAAAATGCTGGCCGAGCAGAAAAAGCTGCATTTCATGGTCGGGTACATCAAAACCGCGGGATGCCGCAAGGCCCTCATCCATGAATATTTCGGCATGGATCATCCAGACCGCTGCGGCGCCTGCGACAATTGCGCCGCATGAGTTCGGAGGGACGTAGAAATTTTCAAAATACCGTTTATCTGTGTCGTCATACCAGCATGTTTTTAGCTGGTATCCAGTGAGGACCTGGATTCCGGCTAAAAACACCCCCGTCAAGCGGGGACTGAACAGAGTGCCGGAATGACGGACCTTTCGAGACGTGATAAGCGATATATCAACAATTGCTGAATCCCTGAGTATAAACAATATGGAAAATATCCTTCTGTGGTTCGGTATAGCAGGCGTCGCGCTCATCGTTCTTCTGCCGGCTGCCTGGCGTCTCCGGCAAAGAAAGGGTCAGGCCGCTGCCGGGCAGGATGAGCCGCTCCCTGCCCCTGCCCCGGCCGCCGCCTCCGGCCAGAATGACCTGCACTTCTCCGCCCGTCCCCGGTCGCTGCCGTCCGGCGACAACATCCATCTGCAGCTCGAGATCCTCCGGCAGGCCCTGGATCTGACCACGGCGATCCTGCTGTGGGCCGGGCCGGATGACAAAGATCTGCAGGTCCTGAGCGTGGCGAGTCTTCGCGACGATATTGCCGTTAACCCGTTTCCACGGGGCAGCGGCATCATCGGCGGCATCCGGCAGGAATGCCCGGAGATCGCCGTGGCGCCGGTTTCCGCCCATCTCTCCATTCCCTACTATACGGCTGAGAAAAAAACCGGCAGCCTGCTGGCCCTGGCCATTCCCCTGCGCCCGGGGCCCGATGAGGGGGGACAGGCCGGCAAGGCGGCCACGGCCATCCTCTCCCTGGACAGGGAAAGCCGGACGGCCTGGACGGAAAGGGAGCGGGAACTGGTCAATCTTGTCTGCGGCAAACTGGCCCAGGATCTGCAGCTCAGTCACAAAATGGAGGAGACAAACCGCGACAAGGAGGCCATCCATCAGATCTGCAAGGGCATGCAGGAGTTGAACCAGGTCCTGGGGCTGCAGCCGATTTTCGAGGCCACCATCAGAACGGTGAAGCAGTTGACCGCCGCCGATTTTATTGCCATCAGCCTGCTGGAAAACCAGGAACACCGCATCGTCATGGCCAGCGGCCACAAATCCGGCCATTTCGAGGGCCTCTCCTTTCCGGCGGATGACGGCCTGGTCGGCCAGGCCATCAAACTGCGGCGCTGGATGCCGACCCATGCCAATTACCAGGAGGAGTTCCCGGTCTTCAGCAACTCCATGCGCATTGCCGGACTGAAATCCCTCCTGATTCTGCCGCTGTTGAAAGAGGACCAGGAGGCCATCGGCGCGCTGACCGTCGCCGGCCGCAAACCCGACATGTTTTCCAGGGAACGGCGGGAGATCCTGGAGGTGATCGCCAGCCAGGTCACCACCAAAATCGAGCTGGGCCGGGCCCATGAAAAAATCTACCAGCTGGCCACCACGGACGGGCTCACCGGACTCAGCAATCACCGCACCTTCCAGCTCGCCCTGGACAACATGCTGCACCGGGCCATGCGCCAGTCAACGCCGCTGACCATGGTGCTCTGTGATCTGGATTACTTCAAGAAGATCAATGACACCTATGGCCACCCCTTTGGCGATGCGGTGCTGCAGGAAGTGGCAAGGGTGCTGGCCAATACCGTCCGCAAGGTGGACCTGGCGGCCCGTTACGGCGGCGAAGAGTTTGCCCTGCTGCTCGAGGATTCGGACAGCATCGGCGCGCGCCGCCAGGCCGAACGGGCGCGGCAGGCCATCAATACCCTGGAATTTCAGCACGCGGACAGCACGGTGCGGGTTTCCATGTCCTTCGGGCTCGCCTCTTTTCCGGGGGATGCGGAGGACAAAAGCGATCTAATCAGCAAGGCGGACCAGGCGCTTTACCGGGCCAAGGCCAAGGGCCGCAATCTCACGGTCTGCTGGAGCGACATGAATGCGGCGGGCTGAACAGCTATTTCTGCGAGCAATTTTTCAAGATACCTGCTGGTGAAAATTGCGCGACAATGCTATATTGTTCAGTTCTCGGCCGCCTGGCATGGGGCAAACGACAATCACGCAAAGAGCAGGAGACGCTGAAGGAGCAACAGATGGCCAACGAACCGGATAAAATCATCTACTCCATGATCGGAGTAAGCAAATTCTACGATAAGAAACCGATATTAAAAAATATCAACCTTTCCTATTTCTATGGCGCCAAGATCGGCGTGCTGGGGTTGAACGGCTCGGGCAAAAGCTCCCTGCTCCGTATTCTGGCAGGCGTTGACCGGGATTTCGAGGGCCGCACCTCCATCTCCCCCGGCCTCACCGTCGGCCTGCTGGAACAGGAGCCGGTTCTCGATCCCGACAAAACGGTCCGGGCGGTGGTGGAAGAGGCGGTGCAGTCCACCGTTGACCTGCTGGCGGAATTCAACCGCATCAATGAAAAGTTTGCCGAGCCGATGAGCGATGAGGAGATGAACGATCTCATCACCCGGCAGGGCGAGGTGCAGGAAAAGCTCGATGCCCTGGAGGCCTGGGAGCTTGACTCAAAACTGGAGATGGCCATGGACGCGCTGCGCTGCCCGGCCGGCGATACCAGGATCAGCGTGCTGTCCGGCGGTGAAAAAAGACGGGTCGCCCTGTGCCGGCTGCTGCTGCAGAAACCGGACATCCTGCTGCTCGACGAACCGACCAACCATCTGGATGCGGAATCCGTGGCCTGGCTTGAGCACCACCTGCAGCGCTACGAGGGGACCATCATCGCCGTCACCCATGACCGCTACTTCCTCGATAATGTGGCGGGCTGGATTCTGGAACTCGACCGGGGCCAGGGCATCCCCTGGAAGGGCAATTATTCCTCCTGGCTGGACCAGAAGTCAAAACGGCTGCAGACCGAGGAAAAGCAGGAAACGGAACGCCAGAAGACCCTGCAGCGCGAACTTGAATGGATCAACATGAGCCCCAAAGGCCGCCATGCCAAATCAAAGGCCAGGATCAAATCCTACGAGGCGCTGCTCGGCCAGGAGAACGAAAAACGGGGCAGGGAACTGGAGATCTATATCCCCCCCGGTCCGCGCCTGGGCAATGTGGTGATTGAAGCGGACAAGGTCAGCA
>JACQYM010000317.1 GCA_016208225.1 Deltaproteobacteria bacterium
CGGATGTGCGGCACATCATCAAGGACGCGGACGTCAAGATTCTCTGCACCACCCAGCGCCAGATTGAAAAAGTTTATGAGCTGCGGGACCATAAAATCTCCATGACCATCATGCTGGACGACAGCTCACTTGATATGGAATTCGGCCGCGTGGAGACATTTTCCGGATTGCTGGCCCATGCGGACCAGCTGCCGGAAAACTATCTGCTGCTGGCGGAAAGACCCCCGGACGCGGGGCCTGACGACCTGGCGGCCATCATTTACACCTCGGGCACATCCGGCCATTCCAAAGCGGTGATGCTGAGCCACGGCAATCTGTATGCCAACGTCAGTTCCGCCAACCAGCTGATCGATATCACCCCGGACTGGACATTTCTCTCCATTCTGCCCATGTCCCATACCTACGAGTTCACCATCGGCTTTCTGCTGCCGCTGCTGAACGGGGCGCGCATCGTCTATGCCGGCAAGGCGCCCACCCCTTCGACCCTGCAGCGCATCTGCGACAAGGAAAAGCCCTCGATCATCTGTGTCGTGCCGATGATCATGGAGAAAATATACAAGAAAAAGGTGCTCGGCGCCCTGGAGCAGAATGTCCTGCTACAGCTTGCCGTTATGCTGCCGATTGTCCGGCGCAGGATTCTCCGCAAAATCGCCGGCAGGCTGCTCGATTTCTTCGGCGGCGAGCTGCAGCTGCTGGCCATCGGCGGCGCGGCCATCAACCAGGAAACGGAGAATTTCCTCAAGGAGGCCGAGTTTCCCTATCTGGTCGGCTACGGACTCACCGAGGCCTCTCCCCTGCTGTCCGGCGGACCGTTCAAGGACCCGACCATCGCCGTCGGCTCATCGGGCAAGCCGGTTCCCGGCGTGGAAATCAGAATTCATAAACCGGACCCGCAGACCGGCATCGGCGAAATCATGGCCAGGGGCGCCAATATCATGCAGGGCTATGCCCAGCACCCCGAACTGACGGCGCAGACCATTGACCGGGACGGATGGCTGGCCACCGGCGATCTGGGCTGTTTTGACAAGCTCGGCAACCTGTATATCAAAGGCCGCTCCAAAAGCGTCATTGTCCTCAGCAACGGCGAGAATATCTATCCCGAGGCCATTGAGGAAAAGATCAATGCCTTTGTGCAGGTCCTTGAATCCCTGGTGCTGGAAAGAAACGACAGACTGGAGGCGCACGTCTATCTTGATTATGACCTCATTGACCAGAAAACAAAAAACAAATCCCACTCGCAGAAGAAGGAATATATCAGCCAGTTGTTAAAGGAGATCCAGCAGGGGGTCAACGCCCAGCTGCCGTCCTACGCCAAACTGTATCAGGTGCTTGAGAGGACGGAGCCGTTTATCAAGACCGCCACGCACAAAATAAAACGATATTTATACATCAAATAACCGCCCTGCGGATGATGCATGTGTAAAAAGAGCATTTTTCACCGCAGAGCACACAGAGATCACAGAGAAAACAGTTTTAATTACAATCAGTTACCTCTGTGGACTCTGTGATCTCTGTGGTTAATTTTCAGTTTTTACAAGGCCATCAAGGATAACCGATGAAAAAAAAGTGCGCATTCCTGCTCGCCATGACCGTTCTGGCCGGAGGAACGGCCCATGGCTCCGGCTACCGGATACCCGAACAGTCGATCAACGCCGTCGCCTTGAGCAATGCCTATATCGCCCACACCGAGGGTCCGGACACCGCCTTCTACAATCCGGCCAACATGGGCTGGCAGGACGACCGCTGGCAGCTGGAGGCAAGTTTCAGCTACATCAACCTGCCCCACATTGATTACACCGACTACCGCAGCAGCGCCCTGGACGGGGCATCGGAAACGGAAGATCTCCTCGTCCCCATGCTGCACGCGGTGTCGCGGGATTTTGAAAATTTCCGCTTCGGCTTCTCCTTTCTCGTGCCCTATGGTCTGTCGAAAAGATGGGATGACCCCTTCCCCAGCACTTCGGCCAAGGAATTCACCCTGAAGGTGTATGAAGGCAATCCGACGGTTTCCTATCGGTTCGGCGACTGCCTCGGCCTGGCGGCCGGCGCCAGAATCCTGCACACCACCGGCAATACGGTGAAAAGTTCCGGGACCGTCGATACCGGACCGCCCCTCGGCCTGGCGGCGTTCGGCAGCCACCTGGACGGCGATTCCACCGACCTCGGCTACAACCTGGCCATGACCGTGAAACCTTCCGCCCCGTGGAGCATCGGGGCCACCTACCGGTCAAAGGTTGACATGGGGCTCAGCGGTACGGCGACCCTCACCGCGGACGATGCCTTGCTCGGGACTGGCCTCTACCGCGGCGACGCGAGTGTTGATCTGGTCATGCCCGCCGTTCTCTCGGTCGGCGCCTCCTACACCTTCAGCAACACCACGGTGGAGCTGGCCTGGGACAAAACCTACTGGTCAAAATACAAGCAGCTTGATTTCAACTTTAACGGCGTTCTCGACAATCCGCTGCTGATCGCCGCCTTTGACGAACCGAAGGACAAGGACTGGCACGACTCCAACGCCTACCGCCTCGGCATCACCCACAGATGCACCGACCGTTTTACCGCCATGCTCGGCATGGCCTATGACGAGAGTCCCATCCCGAGCGAAACCCTGGGCTTTGAGCTGCCGGACGCCGACTCCCTGCTCTACTCCATCGGCGGTCGCTATCAGCTCAGTGACCATCTCACCCTGGCCGGCGCCTATCTGCTGGCCGACAAAAAGGCCGTAACCATTACC
>JACQYM010000345.1 GCA_016208225.1 Deltaproteobacteria bacterium
ATCACCTCCCTGCATCCGTCCATGAAGTACCGGGGGGAAAACCTGGAAGGGTTCGACGCGGTCATTCCGCGCATCGGCGCCTCGGTCACCTTTTACGGCACCGCCGTGCTGCGCCAGTTTGAGATGATGGGCGTTTACCCGCTCAATGAATCGGTGGCCATTGCCCGGTCCCGGGACAAACTGCGCTCCATGCAGCTGCTGGCCCGCAAGGGCATTGGTCTGCCGATCACCGGTTTTGCCAGAAATCCGGACGATATCCAGGACCTGATCGCCGAGGTGGGCGGGGCGCCCATGGTGATCAAGCTGCTGGAAGGCACCCAGGGGATCGGGGTGGTGCTGGCCGAGACCCCCAAGGCGGCCGAAAGCGTGATCCAGGCCTTCATGGGACTCAATGTCAACATCATGGTGCAGGAATACATCAAGGAGGCGGGCGGCTCCGACATCCGCTGTTTTGTCATCGGCGGCAAGGTGGTGGCTGCCATGAAACGCCAGGGCCCGGAAGGTGAGTTTCGCTCCAACCTGCATCGGGGCGGGTCGGCGACGGTTGCGAAAATTACCCCGGCCGAACGCTCCACCGCCCTCAGCGCCGCCAAAGTCATGGGTCTCAACATGTGCGGCGTTGATATCCTCCGCTCAAAACACGGCCCCCTGGTCATGGAGGTGAACTCCTCTCCCGGTCTGGAAGGAATAGAAAAGGCGACGGGCTTGGACGTGGCCCGCATGATTATCGGGTTCATGGAAAAACAGGCCAAGGTCACGTCCGGGAAAAAAAGCCGGACGACCACCAGGGGCAAGGGATGAAAACAGCGGCAGTAATGATCATCAACGGCAGGGAAATCACCCCCGGCCTGCGGCTGACCCTGGAGCTGCCGCTGCCGCCCCTCTATACCCATACGCCGGTGACCATGCCGGTCCATATTGTGCGGGGAAAGAAAGACGGGCCACGGCTTTTTGTCAGCGCCGCCATCCATGGCGACGAGCTGAACGGCGTGGAGGTCATCCGCCGCCTGCTGCAGCTGCCGCAGCTCGCCCGGCTGCGCGGCACATTAATCGCCGTGCCCATTGTCAATGTCTACGGGGTGATTCAAAGCTCCCGCTATCTCCCCGACCGGCGCGACCTGAATCGCAGCTTTCCCGGCTCGGAAAAAGGGTCGCTGGCGGCACGCTGCGCCGTCTCCTTCATGGATAACATCGTCAAGCAGTGCACCCATGGCATTGACCTGCACACCGGTGCCCTGCATCGTTCCAATCTCCCCCAGATCCGCACCACCCTCGACAGGGCGGAGAACCTTACCCTGGCCCGGGCCTTCGGCGCGCCGGTGATCCTTGACTCAACCATCCGGGACGGCTCGCTGCGCGAGGCGGCGGCGGCGCTCGGTATTCCGATTCTGATCTACGAATCGGGCCAGGCCCTGCGTTTTGACGAACTCTGCATCCGGGCGGGGGTCAGGGGGGTGGTCAATGTGATGCGCACGCTCGGCATGCTGCCGAAAACCAGCAAACGCCACCCGAATCATGAGCCGATGGTGGCCAGGACAAGCAGCTGGGTGCGGGCCCCGGCCAGCGGCCTGATGCGCTGTTTGAAACCACTGGGGGAAACCGTGCGGCAGGGGGATCTCCTCGGCCTGATCGATGATATCTTTGATACGGAAACAACAGAGGTGCGGGCCGCTTTCAGCGGCATCATCATCGGCCGCAGCGAGATTCCGCTGGTCCATGAAGGGGAGGCGCTGTTTCATGTGGCCCGTTTTGCGGAGAACGGCGAGGCCGCCCAGAACATGGAGAGCTGGCGGGAAAAATATCCGGAAGAGGAGCTGTCGGACAGCAAAGAGGACCCGCAGATCCGCTGACCGCGGATGCGGCTGGGCGACGGCCGGAGCGTCTTACTTGCCGCAGACCTTTTCAACCAGCTTTTCGTTTAAATTGTCTTTGATGGGATGCCAGACCCAGCCGTCTTTACTGAGATTCGGCGACGCAACAGGCTGATCATTTCTCCAGGATTTCGTCTCGCCGATCGCCCATTTCTGCTGGCCGCAGTCTATCCGCAACTGCCGGACATCCTTGCCATGCGTGTCCACCACCCCATCGTAAACCTCTTTGATAAAGCCATCGATTGATTTTATCGAGTTCGGCGAATAGTTGTAACTCCGGCCGTCCGGCAACTTTTCAAGCAGCTCCCAGGTGAGCAATTCCTCCGCCGTGGCCGGCAGAGCACAAAAGACCATGAGCAGCAATGCCGGCACCATGCAACTGACTTTTTTCATCTTCTTCTCCGTATTATCTGACAAATTAAGGGGTTCAGGCCGCTTTCGGAAAGTTGTCCGGCAGGTGCCACGTTTCCGGCGTCAGCGGGACAAGCCCCCATTGGTTCCGGGCTCTGTCGCATCGTTCGTTCGGCTCGCCGTTCAGCCAGGCCGGCTGAAAATCCCGGCAGACGGAGGCCCTCCTTTCGTATATGGCACAGGAAACGCTTTCCCCGATTTTTCCCTGTAACGCGATACAATAGGGCGAGGGGCCATTGGTTCCCTGCATGACCAGGCGGAAGTCGTTCAATTTTTCCGTGAGTTCCGCCGGCACACCGGCCGCAGTGGCCAGATCCGATTCGGTCCAGTAGAAAGAGGCTCGGAAAAAGGCGCAGCAGGCGCCGCAGTCAAGACATGGATTGATCATCTTTGATTCTCAGAAAACAACGATTAGACAGGCACTGAAACAGCGAACAATAATTTTTGCCATTCCCGCCATGCAATGTCAATGTCTATTTCGGGTCAGGCTGGTAAATAGTGCCGAGGAAACTCCTCACTCCTTACTCCTTGCGTCCAACTCCGCATAAAAAAAGGGGGCGCGAATTTTCGCGCCCCCTGGTGTGTCAGAATGGTAAAGAATACGGCTTAGAAGTTATGGCACTTTGCGCATTCATAACCCCTGGAAAGATGTTTCAAATGCAGGCTGTTGCTGCTCCAGGATTTGGAGCCGTGGCAGTCGTTGCACAGATCGCTTTTCGGTTTGACCAAGCCGGTGGGCTCGGTGGTATGGCAGCTCACACAGGAAAGACCGTCGCTGCCGGTATGTTCCTGATGGATGCCCTGCCAGGACAATGACTTCTGCTCATGGCACAGGGTACAGTTCTTGACCTTGGCCGGCCAGGTATGGTAGCCGAGTTCGCCGAACGGCACCATGCGGCTGCCGTCAGGGGTCTCGCCCGAGTAGTCATGGCATTCGTTACAGGACGGGGCCATGGATGAAGGCTCAACGCCGTGGGTGATCAGCAGTTCCGCGTCCACATCAACCATCTGATAGCTGCCGGTCATGCCCTGATCCTCCATGCCTTTCTGCACGGCCTGGTCGAAATCTCCGGTCATGAACATCCACATGATGGCCGGCGGGATGATCTTGCCGCTCTCATGCAGCGGCATGACGGAGGAATGCCGTTTAATCGGCACGATTTTCGATTTGCCGTCAAAGGCCTCGCCGTTGGCACTGGCCATGGAGTAGATGCCGCGGGCATCGGGCTGAATCGTCTGGCCCACGCTGTACACCTCGGAGGTGCCGTCAAACCAGGTATAGTCCGGCTTGACATTGGCCACCTTCACCTCTTCGCCGACAAAGCCGCCCTGGCCGGAACAGAAGGCCGGGTTCCAGACCGGATTCAACCAGTCGCGCGACATCTCGGTGGCGCCGCCCTTGCCGAATGTACGGATATGGCAGACCTGGCAGGAGACCTGGCCGGCGGCATGGCGGTTCAAGGTAGCGTTGCTGTGGGGTGCGGCGGAGTGACAGTCGGCACATTTCGGCGCCGGAGCTTCGGTCTGCCGCAGATCAATGCCGCGGCCGCCGATCTTATGGCCCGGAGAGGCGTGGCAGGCTGCGCAGGTCAGGTCAGCGCCCCCCGCGTCCGGTGACATGTGCACGTCCTGGGCCACGGTCGGCGCTGCACTGTTGGCGCCCATGTCGCCCCGTTTGGTCCAGTCGCCGCCGCCTGCCTTGGCATGGCAGCGCAGACATGACTGCCTGGTCGGCATATGGACGCCGCGGGCCAGGTCAACCATGGTGGTGCCGGCCGGCATCTTGGCATAATCGGGCACGGTGGTGTAGTCGCCGTCCGCATCAACCAGGCCGAAGACGTAGGTTTTTGTTTCACCGTTGGCATTGACCACGGTCTCCGCGTTGTTCGGATCCGGATCCGGGACAAATGCCCGCTGGTAGGTGTCGTTGTGGCACATGAGGCAATCGATGTCATTGACAGTGGGCGGGTGGGGAGCATTGCCGTCGGCCCGGACATGGCAGGTGTAACAGGCACCCTTGGAAGATATTGCATAGGTGCAGAAGGTATTGATGCCGCCCACGCCCTTGCCGTCATCACCGGTGCTGTTGGTCACATCCGGGGTGGGCCCGGACCACTGCATGTGCAGACTGTTCAGCATATCCTGGGCTTCAATCTCGTGGCAGGCGATACATGTGGCAGGGCCATTATAGGACGTTATGGACTGATGAGCCGGGTTCCCGCCTTCACCGCCCGATCCGCCGCCTGTGGCGGCTGCCGCGACATTGAATTGCACTGTTTTTCTCAGCCGGCTGCTTCTGTCGGCAAGGTTGCACTGATAATCCCATTGGCCGGTCATTTCATCGACCGGGACGGTAAAATCATACGCGGCGGTCAAGCCGTCAATCTGCATATTCTGACCGCTCATCACCTGGCTGTCCGCCGCACTCCAGATGGTGATCTGCGCGCTTCTGAGTGAACCGCGCCATTCCCCGGTGCCGGTGCAGACAAGCCGCACTGAGCTGCCGACAAGCGCCGGTTCGGGATTGGCGGACATGTCAATGCCCCGGTCGGCGGCGTATCCGGTGCCGGTAAGCAGGGCAAAAGCCGCTGCACTAAAAATAATTTTTTTCATATTCCCTCCTGGTATATGATGGTGATGTGACTGTTATTGGTTTACTTTTTTATGATGCTCAACATGAAGCCTTGATGCAGGTGCACTTTAAAGGTCAGAAAAAAATTTTCTCTCCATCGCGCCTCCTTGAGTTGGTGTTATGTTTTTTGAGTTTTTTTGCTATGTTCTTTATTTATTGCGAGATGTCGATAATCGGTATTGTTCCCGACAGATACTGCCTCATAAGGCAATGGTCATGCCAGGCACCTTTATTTCCCGATAATTGCCGAAATTAATTTATAACTATATATTTTTTAAGGTATTTTTACTAATGATACGAATACCTATCATTTCCAAGTAAACCGTGCTCCATGTCTGTTTTAAGAGACATGGGGTTGCCAGAGGGTGCGACAAAATGCCGCAGCCACAATGTGACATAATCGCCTGAAATTGCCCTCTTACACACGACAATCGCGGGTCGCCCAGCGCGGGTGTATGAAATTGCATACAGTGATAAAAAAAATTGAACACGACAGCCGGGATACTGAAAATTAATTAAAAATGTATCCGGCAAACGGAACTGGCACGGCGGCGACATCCGCCGCAGACCGGAGCGGAGGCCACCATCCCAAAATTGCATTGACAGGTTTTGCCGCAAACAGCTAGGCTGATTAATAAACGTAATTAATCGGTTATGCAGGAGTACAGGCAATTGACAGGAAAACCGGACCACGTCCGGCATGACGGATTGGGTGCTGTTTTATTCATACCACACATTATAACTCAAGTTTCTGACTTGGCTTAACATGCTGTCTCTACGTTATTATCCATACACACATGGCGTGTGGAATGCAATATTTCAATGGCAGTACGCATGATTACATCAACTTCAGCCTTGATTGCATCTTCGCAGGCGCCAC
>JACQYM010000346.1 GCA_016208225.1 Deltaproteobacteria bacterium
GCGTGGTGACATCAACATCGGACAGCTTGTACTTCTTCACATCCGAGATGGATGTCGTTGCCGTGGCGCCGGAGCTTGATGTTGCCGTCGGGGCCAGAACGGTCCCGGAAGCAAGCACCGAGTTGGCCTTCAGGGTCATGGCCGCAGCCAGGTAGTTGCTGCCCGAGGTGATGGCATCGCCCGCAAGCACGGTACCGGCCTTGAGCATGTTGCCGCCAGCCACCCAGATATCGTCGGTGAGCACGGTGCCGGCCTTGAGCACGGAGCCGTGATCGAGCACCGACCCGGCCGCGATGGTCATGTCACCGGCAACGGTCAGGGCGGTGGAGCTCAGGGTGAAACGGCCGCCCAGGGTTGATCCCTTGGCAAGCACGGCGTGGTCTGCATCGGATTCCGCCAGGATCGAACCCGCCTTCAGCGTCATATCCGACGTCACGGTAACCTCGCCGGTGGAAACGGTGATATCGCCGCCGACTACCGAGCCGGCCAGAATCGAGGAGTTGGACTCGCCGATAACGGAACCGGCCTTCAGGGTCATACCGGTCTGCAGCGTGACCGTACCGGAAATGGTCATGTCAGCGCCGAAAGAAGAACCGGCCTTGTAGGTGTTACTCTCATCAAGCACGGAACCGGATTTAGCGGTCATGTCGGCCAGCAGGGTCACATTGGCGCTGACCGTCACGTCGCTCGCCAGGGTGGTGCCCGCCGTATAGGTGTTGCCGTCGGTCACGAACTGGGTGGTGACCTTGGTGCCGGCGGTGAGCACGGTGCCCGAGGTCAGAACGGAGCCGGTCTTGAGCAGACTGTCCGCCGTGGTCGTTTCCGCACCCCGCTGGGTGAGATCGCCGGTGACAATGGAGCCCGCCTTGATCTCGGTGTTGGAACCAAGGACCGAACCGGCCACCAGGGTGGAATCCTGGGTGGTGGTGATATTCAGGTCAAAGGTATTCTGGTCCATGGTGAAGCCGATGGTGGAGCCGGCCTTGATAACCGAGCCGGAGGCAATCACCGAATTCTTGGCCAGGGTGGAGTCGATGGTGGTGGTAACTGCGCCGTCATAATTGAAATCGGCGGTCAGATTCAGGCTGACCATATCAGCGGAATCATTGATCTTGATCTCGTTGGCGCCGGTCTGGAAGAGCTTGATCTCGCCGAAGGTATTGAGATTGCTGCCCATCAGGGTGGTGCCGGTG
This sequence comes from Deltaproteobacteria bacterium, assembly GCA_016208225.1. Classification (GTDB taxonomy): domain Bacteria; phylum Desulfobacterota; class Desulfobulbia; order Desulfobulbales; family SURF-16; genus SURF-16. The sequence continues at coordinate 1,194 of JACQYM010000346.1, forward strand.
TCGCCGGTGACCTGAATGGCCCGGCCATCGCCGGATGTCAATGTCAGCATGCCGGCCTCGTCGACACTGGCGGTGACGCCATGGAGAGACTGCTTCTGGTTAATGGCGTTGACCAGGGAACCGTCCGCGTCGTTGGCCTGTACCGACAACGCACCGATGGTTACGCCGTTGATGGCAAAGTCGGTGCCGGTGGAGCCTGCCGCTACTGCAGAAACCGATGACGACGAGACATTGGCCTGGGCCGTGACGCCGGTAAGATCGGCCACCTTATTGATGGCGGCAGCCATGCTGCCCATACCGTTTTCCGCCGTATTATCATAGGCGAGATTGACGGACTGAATGGCGATATCGGCGTTCTGGGTGTTGGAATAAATAGAAAGCCGCACTTCCCCGCCGACAGTGCTGTCGGTTTTCAGAAGTCCGGTGGTAAGATGACCTACCTTGCCCGCCTCGGTTGAGCCGATGGAGATACCAACGGTTTCACCGGAGAAGGCGCCGATCTGGAACTTCTTGTCGGTGAACTGACCGGACAACAGTTTCTGACCGTTAAATGAGGTGGTCTTGGCAATCATATCCAGCTCTTCCATCAGCTTGTTGATGTCGGCCTGGATCGCCTTGCGGCTGTCCGTGGTCTGACCATCCTGGGCTGCCTGGATCGCTTTGGTTTTGATGGTATTAACGATATTGATGGACTCTTCCAGGGCGCCGTCAGCGGTCTGTACCATGGAAATACCGTCATTGGCGTTCCGCATCGCCTGCCCGAGTCCGAGGGCCTGAGACTTCAACGAGTCGGCAATGGCCATACCGGATGCATCATCGGCGGCCTTGTTGATTCGCAAACCTGACGACAGCTTATCCAGTGAACCGGCCAGACTGTTGTCATTCTTTATCATGTTCTTGTGGGCATTCAATGCCGCCACGTTGGTGTTAATTCGTAAAGCCATGAGATTTCCTCCATGATTTTTTTAATATAAGGGGAATCCTTTCCCCCCATTTGCCGTTTTCGGCACTTGTATCGTACTTTTTTTGCTGCTGTCCCGGTGTGTCGTTTTCTATCTATCTGGGCCGGTTCACCTCCTTATGGCTGTCAATCTCTTCAAAATGATATTTCCCCCATACGGAGAAGACTAACCTTGCATTTTCAATATACCTATCGGCTGTCGCGGGAAGTTCTGTAATCTTTTTTTCAGGGGGAAGAAAACGGGTTGTCGGGTTACGCGATACACCCCCTAACCCGACCTACGGTCTGTCTTGTTGTGCCGGCCTGGACGTAGGAGCGGGCCGTGCCCACGACCTTCGGCAGTGCGACGATCTCTATCGCGGGCATGGCCCGCTCCTACGGCGCGAGACTTTCATTATTCGTTGTTCCCGCCTGCGGAAATGGGAAAACAGCAAGCACTGTATTCCGTATTCCGCAATCCGCAATCCGCAATCTCCTCACTGCCCCCGCGCCCTGCGCAGGCCGAGAAGGGCGCCCTCATCGCCGGGCCGCCTGTGCAGGGTCGCTTCATAGGCGGCAATGGCCGCTGCCGGCTGCCGGCCGGCCAGATAACAGTCACCCATCTTGCGCAGGGAGTCAATGCGGGCCGGCAAAGCGAGGAAACATCTTTCATAGGCCAGGAGCGCGCCGTCATAGTCCCGCTCGGCAAACAGGATGTCGCCGATTTCCTCCCAGATCGCGGCGTGCTGCCCATCGAGCTGCACCGCCCTGCCGAGGACGGCAATGGCCTCCGCAAACTGGTGCGCCTTCAGCAGTTGTCGGGCAAGCAGCGCAAGCCAGTCCGCCCGGTCCGGCAGACCGGCAGTGACCTTTTTCATGATATCGACGGCGGCCCCGTGCTCTCCCCTGGCGGCAAACAGTTGCGCCCGCAGCACCAGAGACTCGGGCAGCCGGTCGCTCAACGGCTGCCAGCCGTTCAAGGTCAGCTCGGCAGGGTCAAGCCGGCCCGCGGCGAGCCATGCCTCGATCCGGCGTCGATGTTCCTCCCAGACGGAGAGCAGCCGTTCCGGCAAGTCCGTCTCATCCGTCAGGATTTCGGCAACACGCCCCAGCCAGACCGGCAGCAGGTGGGGGAAATTGTCCCCCTCCTCGTCCGCGTTGCCGTATCGTTCCACGAAACCGAGCCACTCGGCGCCGAAGCGCTGCTTCAGGGCACCGATCCGCTCCGCCAGGGACGGGTCAATGGCCAGGGCCTGCCGCCAGTCAGCCAGAGCGCCGGAGAAGTCAAGCCTGCCCGCCCTGATTTCGCCGGACAGCAGGGAATAACCGGCATCATTCCGTGCGGGTGCGGGCAGAGCGGCCAGCATGCGCCCGGCCAGGACATAATTGCCGGCCCGCAGATGCAGCTTGATCATTTCCCGCGCCGCGGCGGCATCCTTGCCGGCCAGCAGTTTTTTTTCCTCACCAAGATACGTGAGCAAGCGTTCCAGACCGGCGGCATAATCAACCAGCACCTTCAGCCGCGCGATATTCAAGGTATGGATACGTTCAATTTCCGCGTTCAGCCACGGCAGGTATCCCGCCTGTTCGCGCAGCCGCTCATTGCGGGTACGGAGCTGGTCGTTATCGCTCAACATGGCGAAGGTGAGTTCCACCACCTGGGTCCAGGTCGCGACGTTGTTATCGATGGCGCCGTTGAGCTGATCAAAACGGGCCAACTGTTGCCGCAATTGACCGGGCAATATCTCGAAATGGGTGTATTTTCCCCTGGCGCCGGCCAGGCCGCCGAGATCACCTGCCAGCCGCTCGGTCAGACTGATGACCCCCTTTAACTCCCTGCCCGTTTCCCTGACCGCGGCCAGATTTTTTTTCGCGGCCCTGACAAAATGATCCACGTCGGGTCCGCGGTCCGCGGCAATGGCGCTGTCAACGAGGACTGCCGCGGCGACCGCGGTGTGGCAATGGCGGGCCACCGCTTCGACCAGGCTCATTTCCGTCGTCCCCGCGATACGCAGGCCGGCGGCGGTGGCATTGATGTATTGCCCCGGCGCCGCGGCAATGATGTCCTCAAAAATCTTCAGCAGGCTCAGCAGCTGCCGGTCGGTGGTCGCGATGCCGCCGCCGACGGCCGGGCGCCGGAAAAATTCCCGGTCCCTGGGCAGGTCGTCGCGCATGATGACCGTGCCGTCGGCATGGTCGCCCACCGCATTGGTATAGCTCAGATCCTGGCCGGTGAAGATAATCGGTCCGCAGCCGAGAACCATCGCCAGCCCGAGGGACAGATGGGCCACGGAGGCGGAGAGGACTGACATGGTCCTGAGGCCCAGGGCGTGCATCATCCACTTCTGCGGCTGGTCATCGGCAAAGGCGAAAAAGATATGCCTGGCCGGGAACCTGGCCGGGACAAGGGGGGTGCCCTTGACCAGGGCCACCAAGGAGAACGGCCACTCCCGCCCGACAAAAGGGGCGAGTTTTTCGAAATTCAGATCCAGATAGTCGATGGAGGTGACGAAATCAGGGATGATCCCGGCCTTGAGAAGCGGCGCCAGGGCGGAATCAGCGGCAATGAGCACGCAGCGGCACGCCACCTTCCGCAGTTCCGGAATCGACCTGGTCAGGCATGTCCTGGTGGTGCTGCCGCTGGCGTTGATCTGGTTCAGCAGCATATAGGCCCGGTCATTCACCGCGGCATACAGCTCCGGCCGCCAGTTGAAGCTGGGCAAGTGCCGCAGGATATGGGTGTCCTCCAGGGAGGCGACCCGGGTGACGGAATTTTCCAGCGCCTGCCAGTCAATCTCCCCCACAAAGAAAAATACCCGTTTCGAGGCGATCAGCGGCTGCAGATCCACGGTTGCCAGGGCAGCGCTGAACAGATCAAGCGAGGGCTCAAGGATGGCGATCTGCGCCACATCAGGCCGTTCCCGCAGCAGGAGCAACGGCCCATGGCCTGCGCCCATGCCGATGAAAACGACCAGCCCTTTGGCATCCGGCGGCACGGTCTGTAAATGATCCGCCACCCCTGGCCATGGCTCGCCGCCGATTACGGCGGCGACATCGTGCTGTCCTTGCCGGCCGGCCATGACAAGCTTCAGCAGGTCAGGCCTGTGGCCGGCAAGCGCGTCCATATTTGCCTGCCGACATGTGTTGCCGGTCCCTGCCCGGCCGGCATGCGGTTGCATTGTCATTATTGTCGTCCTGTCCTGATTGTCGGCTGGGCCGCTTCCCTGGTGTTAATGAAGTTTCTGCAGTGTACTATCGGGTATTGTTCCGGTAGTCTTGAATTATTATCTTGCCATGGAAACAACCGGCACCGGTTGATATCATTATGATGATACGCAGGCGGACTCCTGAATACAAGTACCTCAAGATAATGATTTTTTCTTCAAGTTCTCCGGGCCTGTTTCCGATACTTCACTTAAGTTATGATGAAAATTTTCCGACGACAATGAAAATCAAGCGGCCCGAAAAACAGAAAAAATGACGCCTGTCTCTGCCCCCTGCATAATCAGCGATCCGGAAGGACTGGAGGAGAAACTGCGCCAGGCCCGTCATCTCCTGCGTTCCGGCCGGATCGATCAGGCGCGGGAACTCTGCCTGCACCTTTACGGCCTGGGCCACCAGGACCACGAACTGTGCAGGTTGCTCGGCCTCATCCATCATACCCTGCGCGACCTTGAGAATGGCTGCCTTTTTTTCGCCGAGGCGGCCCGGCACGCGCCGCAGAACCCCATTTATCATTATAACCACGGCATGGTGCTGAGCGAGCAGGGAAAAACCGCCGCCGCCATCGGCCCCCTGCAGACCGCTGTCCGCCTGAAGCCCGATTTCGCCGCCGCCTATCTTGCCCTGGGCAACATCGCCATGATGGACCGGCGGCCCAATGAAGCGGCAAACCATTATGCAAAAGCCATCGAAGCCGATCCCGCCTGCACGTCCGCCTATTGCAACCTCGCCATGGCATACACGGAACTGGGATTCTGGCAGTCAGCCGTGCCGGTTCTTGAGAAGGCGGCGGCCATCGCCCAACAGGATGCCGGGATCCTGCGGCAGCTCGGCGACCTTTTCCATCTGCATAACCGGCTGACCGAAGCCGCGCAGGCCTATGTCAAGGCCAGCGGTATTTTCCCCGACGATGCCGCCATTCTGGAAAAACTCGGCGACGTCCGAGCGGAAATGGGAGAGCAGTCAGCGGCCATGGCCTGCTACCACCGGGTTTTAGCACTGCAGCCGGCGAACCGCCGGGCCCTGAACAATCTGGCCATGATCCTCCATGACCTCGGCCGCACGGACGAGGCGATCGGCCTCTATCGTCAGGCCCTGGCCCTTTCCAACGATCTGGCCGAGGTGCACTACAATCTCGGCAATGCGCTGATGACCAAAGGAGCACGCGAGGAAGCCCTCAGCCACTATCAGCAGGCGACCCGCCTGAAGCCCGGCTATGCTGATGCCTGGTTCAACACCGGGGTTGCCTGCCAGAAGCTGCAGCGCTTTGCGGATGCCGGGCTGGCCTATCAGCAGGTACTTGCCCTGGACCCCGCCAATCTCCAGGCCCTCTTCAACCTTGCCCTGACACGCCAGGCCAGACATCTGATCGACCAGGCCATCGCGGACTATGAAAAGGTGCTGGCCCTTGATCGCCGGCATAGTACGGCCCGCTACAACCTGGGCATCGCCCTGGGCGAAACCGGGCGTCATGCCGAGGCGGTTCTCAGCTTCCGGCACGCCCTTGCCCTTGACCCGGACAACGTCAAGGCGCTCAACAACCTGGGTCTCGCCCTGCACGAAACAGCAGCGTACGAAGAAGCAGCCGCAGCCTTCGGACAGGCCATCGGCCTGCAGCCGGACTTTGCCGAGGCCTATTCCAACCTGGGCAACACCCTGCTCGCCCAGGGGCGGGAGGAAGAGGCCTTTGCCACCTTCCAGCAGGCCATTGCCGCTGATCCGGCCTTTGCC
>JACQYM010000334.1 GCA_016208225.1 Deltaproteobacteria bacterium
ATAGAGGTTCAGGCCCTTGACTTATACCAGCGGGCCGCCCAGCGGTCGGCGGATCATGACAGCCGCCTGCTGCTCCTGCAGATAGCCCAGGAAGAGCGGGCGCACATCGAACAGCTCGGCCGCCTGCTTGATGCCACGCAGGCCGCGGAGAAATAGCCATGGCCGCGAAACAGCTCGTGCTCATCGGCGGCGGTCATGCCCACATGGTCACCCTGGCCAGGCTCAGCACCTTCACGGCCATGGGTTTTGGCGTCACCGTCATCCAGCCCTCGGAGTATCACTATTACTCCGGCATGGGACCCGGCATGCTGGGCAATATCTACCGGCCCGATGAAATCCGCTTTGCCACCCGTAAGGTCGTGGAAAAACAGGGCGGCACCTTTGTGCTGGGCAGGGTTTCAGCCATTGATCCGGCCCAACAGCTCGTGCGGCTGGAAGGTTCCGATGTCGCCCTGCCGTACGACGTGCTCTCCTGCAACGCCGGCTCCTACGTGCCGACCGATGCGGTGGCCGCGGCCGGGCCGGATATTTTCACGGTCAAACCCATTGAAAAGCTGCTGGAGGTCCAGCAGCGCATCATCAGCCTCAGCGCGGAGCGCATGATTGATATTGCCGTGGTCGGCGGCGGGCCGTCCTCCGTGGAGATTGCCGGCAATATCTGGAGGATCGGCCGGCAATATGCGGCCCATGCCCCGCGCATCCGCGTCTTTGCCGGTAGACAGCTGCTGAGCCGGCCGCCCGCCAAGGTAAGGAGCATGGCCATGGCCTCGCTTACCAACCGTGACATTGAAATCATTGAAAACCACTATGTGAAAAGCATTGAGCCGGGCAGGATCGTGCTGCAGAACGGCGAGACATATCCGGCCGACCTCACCCTTTCGGCGGTGGGCATCAAACCATCGCCCATATTCGCCGCCTCCGGGCTTCCCGTCGGACCGGATGGCGGCCTGCGGGTCAACCGCTACCTCCAGTGCACCGACCAGGCCAACATCTTCGGCGGCGGCGACTGCATCTCCTTTGAGCAGGAGCCGCTGGACAAGGTGGGCGTTTACGCCGTGCGGCAGAATCCGGTGCTCTATCATAACCTCATGGCCGCCCTGACCGGCGGCGAACTGCAGCCCTTTGATCCCGGCGGCGGCTATCTGCTGATCTACAACCTCGGGGACGATACCGGCATCTTCTGCAAATGGCCGATTATTTTCGGCGGCCGGCTGGCCTTTCGCATCAAGGATTATATCGATCGGAAATTCATGGCGAAATTTCAGGCCATGGAAAAGTGACGGACTCGAAAAAAACTGAAAATAGTCTTGATCAATTCCAGGCCGGCAGATTGAAGAAAAACGTCGAACCCTTGCCCGGTTCCGACTCCACCCAGATCCGGCCGCCGTGAAACTCGACGATCCGCTGGCAGACGGCCAGACCGATACCGGTGCCGTTATATTTCTGCCGGCTGTGCAGCCGCTGGAAGATGACAAAGATGCGCTGGTGCTGCTCCGGGGCGATACCGATGCCGTTGTCCCGGACGGCAAGCAGCCAGCTCTTGCCCTGCCGCGTGGCCGAGACATGCACCTCGGGGGTGACATCCTGTTTGCGGAACTTGACCGCATTGACCAGCAGGTTCTGGAGCAGCTGGCTCAGCTGCGAAGGCTCGCCCTGGACTATGGGCAGTTCGTCGCAGGTAATCACGGCGCCCGTCTCCTCCAGGGTGGTCCGGCAGTTGCTCCGAATCTGGCTGAAGAGTTCGTTCAGGTTGACCGGCGCCGGATTCCAGGTGCCGCGCCCCACCCTGGAAAACATCAGCAAATCACTGATGAGCTGACTCATCCGCTGGGACCCCTCCAGGGCATAGCTGATGTACTGCCGGGCCTTGTCGTCAAGCTGATGCTCGAAACGCCTCTCCAGCAGCTGCATGAAGGAACTGACCATGCGCAGCGGCTCCTGCAGGTCGTGACTCGCCACATAGGCGAACTGTTCCAGTTCCCGGTTGGAGCGTTCCAGTTCCCCCACCAGCCGCTCCAGTTCCAGCTTGCTGGCGCTCAGTTCTTCCGTCCGCTCCCTGACCCGCTGCTCCAGTTCCTCGTATGACCGCTGCAGGGCCTCTTCCGCCTGCCGGCGTTTCCGACGCACCACCGCTTCCCGCAGCTCCCGCTCCACGGCGGGAACCAGTCTGGTCAGATTCCCCTTGAGGATATAATCGTGGGCCCCGGCCTTCATCGCCCCCACCGCGATATCCTCGCCGATATTGCCGGAGATGACGATAAACGGCAGATCCTGGCCGCTCTGCTTCAGGATATGCAAGGCCGCCAGGCCGCTGAACCGGGGCAGAACATAATCGGAAATGATCATATCCCATTGCCCTGCGGCCAGCGCCTTCTCCATGGCTGCAGCCGTTTCAACCCGTTCGGCCAGGGGTTCATAGCCCCCTTTGCGCAGCTCGCGCAGCATGAGGAAGGCATCGTCTTCCGAGTCTTCAACGATCAAGACCCGCAACGGGGTAACCATCTCACTTCGCCCGCGGGATTTGTCGCTCACCATCACGGCGCCTCATTCAATACCAGCCAGTAGAGCCCCAGCTGCTGCACCGCTTCCAGGAACTGATTGAAATCCACCGGCTTGCGGATGTAACTGTTTGCTCCCAGCTTGTAACTTTCGATCCGGTCCCTGTCCTCGCTTGAGGTGGTAAGGATAACCACCGGCAGAATTCTGGTCCTTTCATCCTCCCGGATGCGCTGCAGCACTTCCAGCCCGTCCAGTTTGGGCATCTTCAGATCCAGCAGGACCAGCTGGGGCATGATACTCAGGTCGCGGCCGGCGAACCTGCCGGTACCATGCAGGTAGTCAAGGGCTTCGACCCCGTCCTCGACCACCACCACCTTATTCAGGATATTATTCTTCTTGAGGGCCCGCAAGGTCAGCTTGACATCATCCGGGTTATCCTCCACCAACAGAATATGTTTATTCTTCATATCACTTTCCCGGCCGCGGCCCTCTCCCATCAAACTGTTTGGGAGAAACCCGGCCAACCTGTTACAGGGCAAAAAAGACGACGGTACCCTTGTCCGGCTCTCCCTCGATCCAGACCCGGCCGCCGTGACGGTTGATAATGCGCTTCACCGTGGCCAGACCGATGCCGGTGCCGGGGAATTCGCTCGTGGTGTGCAGCCGCTGGAACGGGCTGAACAGTTTGCCGGCATAGGACATGTCAAAGCCTGCGCCGTTGTCCTTTACGAAATAGACCTTTTCGCCATCCGGTTGTTCCGTGGCGCCGAACTCAATTGTTGCTGCCGGTTGTTTCGCCGTAAACTTGAAGGCGTTTCTCAGCAGGTTATCCAGCGCCACCAGCAGCAGATGTTCATCTCCCTCCACAAAAACATCCGGGGCGATACGCCATTCCACCTGCCGTTCCGGCTGGCTTTTGGCAAGGGATTCGGCAATTCTCTCCGCCAAACCGCTCAGGTTGACCCGCTCACGGCGCATCTCGGCCCGGGTCACCCTGGAGAGATTCAACAGGTCATCGATGAGCCGGCCCATGCGGTGCGTCCCGGCAAGTATCCGCTCCAGGGCATCCCTGCCCTCTTCATCCAGCCGGTCGGCATAATCCTCCTGCAGCACCTGGCTGAAACCGGCGATGCTCCGGAGGGGCGCCCGCAGGTCATGGGACACCGAGGAACTGAAGGCCTCCAGTTCCCGATTGGCCGCGGCGAGCTGGGTTATGCTGTTTTTCAGCTTGTCGTTCAGCTTCCTGATCTTTTCCTCATCGCGCTTGCGCTCGGTGATGTCGCGGGACACATGCACGGTGCCCAGCATTTTCCCCTCTTCATCAAGCAGCGGCGTGGTGGTAACCAGGAAATCGCCGCCCAGCCGATCCTCGTGCACCTCGGCCACATGCTCCTTGCCGTCTATCAGGGAGAGGCTGTGCGGGCAGAAAGCGGGGGGGCCGGACATGCCGTGCACACACTGGTAGCAATTGAGATCCACACATTGATCAGGGGTTGCTTCCAGCCTCTCGGCCATGGCCCGGTTAACCCTGAGAATCCGGTGTTCCTTGTCCAGAATGGCGATCAGATCCGGCACGCTGTCAAAGGTCCTTTCCCATTCCTGCTTGGCCCGCAGCAGCGCCCCCTCCGCCTGTTTACGGGCCATGGCAATGGCTACCTGCCCGGTGATGGTGCTCATCAGCTCCAGCTCATCAAGGCTGAAATAGGCCCGGTCACGGGTGCCGAAGGAAAGGGTGCCAAGGGTGCGGTCCTGATAAATCAGGGGATGGCAGGCATAGGCCTGAATGCCGAGGGCGCGGACGATACCGGCCCGTTCATCACTGCTGTTGGCAATATCCTCCGCCACCATTCTGCGGCCGTCCAGGGCAACGCAGCCGCACACCGCCTCACCGAAATCAAGCCATTCGATCTCTGCCGCCGTCTCGGCGCCGATGCCGGCATACGCATTCAGGTGCATGCGCTGCCCTGTTTTATCGACCAGATAATTGAAAAAAACGTGGCAGCCGAGATGTTCCATCACCTTTTCACAGATTGTCCGGACAATCCGTTCAGGGGACTCGCTGGTGAGCAGCAGCCTGGCCGATTCGGCCAGAAGCGCAAGTTTCCCATTGCTTTTCTGCAGCGCCTCCTCGATGATCTCGCGCTCATCGATTTCCTCCTGCAGCTGCTCATTGGTCTCTTCCAACTGGCGGGTGCGCCGGCCTACCAGATCTTCGAGGTGATAGCGATGCTCCGCCAGTTCCGCCTCGGCCAGCGTGAGTTCAGTGATGTCGATTCCCATCTCCAGGATAAGGGGGGAACCGTCCGCGTCGGCAAAGGGAAAGTCGAAGATAGAGTATATGCGGCCGTCCGGGCCGGTCCATTCCCACTCTCTGGGTTTGCTGTCCTGCAGCACCTTGAAGGTTTCGCAGACCTCGCAGGGTTCGTTGCGGCCGAACAGGTACTCAAAACAGCGTCTGCCCGCGGATTCCCCGAAACGCTCCCGGAAAAAGCGGTTGGCAAAAGGCACGTGATAATCCGGGGCCAGCAGCACCACGTACACCGGCAGCATGTCCAGCACCTCGACGAACCGCCGCTGTTCGGTACCCAGGGCCTCCATGGTTTTATGGAGCTCCGCGGTCCGTTCCCGCACCCGGATTTCCAGCTCGGCATGCGCCGTGCGCAATGATTCCTCGGCCCGCTTCCGTTCGGTAATATCATAGGCATAGATGCGCGCCGCGGCAAACTGCGGCACGAGATGAACGGTGGCGGCGAAAATCCTCTCTCCCAGGGCCACCTCGCGGTACAGGGTCGATTCCTCCTGCTGCGCCAGGTCCCGCAGGATAACGCCCATGTCAACGGGCAGAAAGTCACTGATATTTTCCTGGGACAAGCCGAGTTCAACGAGGATTTTCTGCGAGGCGGGATTAAAAAAGGTCACCTCGCCGGAGGCAGCCACCTCAAGCACCGGATTCGGATTCAGGTGCGGGAAAGAGGCAAAGCGTCTTGTTCTCTCTTCCTGCTCCTCGATCCTGACATGAAGGCACGCATTGACGTCCGCCAGCTCCCGGTTGGCGGCCTGCAGTTCCGCGATGATATTTTGCAGCTGCCCGATCTGTTCTCTGCTGTCAGTGTCTTCCATACCGTACGACGCCTCATTTTTGAAAATACCTGCTGGTTTCCGCCTTGACCACCTTGGACAGCAGCAGCAGTCCGACAATGTTGGGAATGGCCATCATGCCGTTCATGAGGTCCGAGAAATTCCAGACGAACTCAAGCTTCATCATGGCGCCCACGATCACCATGCAGACAAAAACCACCCGGTAGGGCAGAATGGCGCGCGGTCCGGCCAGATATTCAACGGCTTTTTCCCCATAGTAATTCCAGCCGATCAGGGTGGAATAGGCGAAAAGCGCCGTGGCCACGGCGACAATCACCACCCCGGCGTGGCCCAGTGTATCACCGAAACTGGCGCTGGTCAACTCTCCGGGGGCAATCCCCTGCAGCCAGGCAGGGGCCGTGAGAATCACCAGGGCGGTCATGCTGCAGACCACCAGGGTGTCGATAAAAGTCTGGGTCATGCTCACCAGTGCCTGTTTCACCGGGTCATTGGTCCTGGCCGCCGCCGCGGCAATGGGGGCCGAGCCCAAGCCTGATTCATTGGAAAAAACACCGCGCGCCAGGCCGTAACGCATGGCCGCGGCCACCGCCGCCCCGGCAAAGCCGCCGGTGGCAGCGGCCGGAGTGCAGGCATGGTAAAAAATCAGATACAGGGCATGGGGAATCTCCCCGGCGTTCAACGCCAGCACCAGCAGCGAGGCAGCCACATCGCCGACGATCATGAAGGGCACCAGCAGGGAAGTAAACCGGCCGATGGACTTGATGCCGCCGAGAATCACCAACCCGGTCAGCATCATGAGCACCGTGCCGGTGACCCATGGTTCGATGTTGAAGGTTGATTGAAAAATGGTGGCCACGGCGTTGGCCTGGGTCATGTTGCCGATGCCGAAGGTGGCAAGCGAGGTGAACACGGCGAACAGCCAGCCCAGCCAGGGCAGGTTGGCCCCCTTGGCCAGATAGTACATCGGCCCGCCGCGCATGCCGTATCTGCCTTTTTCGCGATACTTGACCGCCAGCACCGCCTCCGAGTATTTGGTCGCCATGCCGACCAGCCCGGTCATCCACATCCAGAATACCGCGCCGGGCCCGCCGAGGGAAATGGCGGTGGCCACGCCGACAATGTTGCCGATGCCGACCGTGGCGGCAAGGGCGGTCATGAGAGCGGCAAAATGGCTGATGTCGCCTTCGGTGCCGTGCTCCTTGTGCCAGATCAGGCGCAGGGCATGGGGCAGGGCGCGGAACTGCATGCCGCGCAGCAGGATGGTCAGATAAAGGCCGGTGCCCACGAGCAGGACCAGCATGGGCGGCCCCCATACCCAGCCGGACAGGGTGGAAATCACCGATTCAAGCAAATCCATATAATATCCTGTTTTCTCATGTCTAAGGGGAGTGCGGTAAAAAAAGCGGACTTTAAATGATTCATGCGTCAGGGCGCAAGGTGTTTTTTGAGAGATCAGCGGTGGATGCGGCAACCCTGGAAATGACACCGCGAAACTGCTCGATCAGCCGCCGATAAAGCGGCCGGCGGAATTCCTTTGCCGCCTGCAGCAGGGCGTCAAACTCCATCCACTGCCAGGCACGGAATTCACCGCCGTTCTGGACATCAATGGCATTGTCCGGGCCCCGGAATCTGAACAGAAACCAGTATTGCACCTGGCCGCGCCCTGTCCTGCCGCTCCGAACGTCGGCAGGCAGCTCGTACGCAAGCGGCTCCGGGCATGAGGCCAGCAGCTCCAGGTCATCTGCCGGGATTCCCGTTTCCTCGGCAACCTCCCGGCGCACGGCCTGCAGCGGTTCTTCAGCGGCATCGAGCCCGCCCTGGGGCAACTGCCAGGCACCGGGGATATCGGCCCGTTCCAGGACGAGGATCCGCCCCCTCCCGTTCATGATGACCGCGCCAACCCCGGCCCGGAAATACTGCGCCGGTAAATTCATGCCATGCTCCTTTTCCCGGATGATGACCCGGCCGTTCCGGTTCAGTGTCCCCTGGAAAGTTGAATCCTTACCAACAGCATCAGCAGGTTATGGCCGCGCTGTCCACCAGGGAGCGGACAATTAACACCGGTTAAGCGATACCATACGAAAAAAACGATGTCAAAAAATAATTCCGTCCCCTTTTTCTTCTTTTGACATATTCCGTTGATCATGCGTTAATTAGGTAGATTCCACCATATCAGTAATTTACTACAACAGAAAACACGCCATGGACCAGACAAATTGCTACTGTATCTTCAGAATGGACGACCAGCTGTTTGGCGTGGCCGTGGCCCGAGTGGAAAAAATCATCCGGGCCGCGGCCGTTACCCCCGTCCCGGACTCCCCCGAGACGCTTACCGGTCTGCTCAATGTGGAAGGCCGTATCTTCCCGGTGGTCAATCTCCGCAAGAAATGGCGCCTGCCGGAACGGGCGATGGAAATCGATGACCGCATTATTCTCTTCAAGACCGACAGGATCATCGGTTTCGTGGTGAACGGCGTGGAAGGTGTCGTGCAGTTTGACCATCTGGGATTTCATCAGGCCGGCGATATCCAGCCCGGCCTGGAAAAATATATCGAAGGAGCAGGCAAGCTTGACCACAGAAATGTGATTATTGTCGACCTGGCGCGCTTCCTCAACAGCCAGGAACTTGGCTACATGGAAAAAATCACCGCGGATCATGGGTAAGATGCTTGCACAGACACGTACAGACATTCCGCAGCAGCTGATGCTCCTTCTGACGGAACTGATCCGCAAAAGCATCGGCCTCTATTTTCCGGAAAACCGCTGGCCCGACCTGCAACGCAAAATCACGATGATGGGCCGCGACCTCAATATCGGCGACGCGGAAACCACCGTCCAATGGCTGCTCGATCTTCCGCAACCCCGGCAGCGCGAAGAACTGCTGATCAGCTATCTCACCATTGGCGAAACCTTTTTTTTCCGTGACCAGGAGGTATGGCAGCTCCTGAAACAGACCATCATCCCCGAAAGGATGGGGGCAAAAACCGGCAATGACCGGAAATTAACCCTGTGGAGCGCCGCCTGCTCTTCCGGGGAAGAACCGTATACCATGGCCATGACCGTCTCGCAGATTCCCGCCCTGTCGGCATGGGATGTGACCATCCTGGCCACGGACATCAACAAGGACTTCATTGCCAAGGCCAAAAAAGGCGACTACGGCAACTGGTCTTTCCGCAATATGAGTCCGTGGCTGGTGGCGAAATATTTCCACAAACAGGACAAGAACTGCTACACGATCTCCCCTGCCCTGAAAAATGCCGTTTCCTTTCTCCAGCTGAACCTGGCGGGCAACAATTATCCCTCCCTGACCAACCGGACAATGGGGGTTGATATCATCTTCTGCCGTAATGTTCTCATGTACTTTCCGCCAAAACTCCGGCAGAGGGTCATCAACCGGCTCGCCATGGCCCTGAACCAGAACGGCTGGCTGCTGCTGTCCGCCAGTGAAACGGGTTTTATCGAACATCCCGCTCTCGCTGCCGAACAGGCGGGCGAGGTGCATGTCTTCCGTAAACAGGAGCGGGGAGCCGGGGAGAGCGCCAAGAGCGGTTTCACTGGAGCGTCCGGCCGGCCGGCAAGTGCCGCCTCGCTCTCCTGCAGGAACTATCCTGATTTTACCCATCGGGTCAGTA
>JACQYM010000335.1 GCA_016208225.1 Deltaproteobacteria bacterium
CCTTGCTGACCTTGGCCGGGATGACGACTGCGATTTTCACCAGGATATCGCCGTGCGGACCATGGGGTCCGGCGGGAAGGCCGTGGCCTTTCAGCCGCAGCTTGGCCTGGGGCTGAATGCCGGCCGGCACTTTGACCTTGAACTGTCTGCCGCTTAAGGTCGGGACGTCAATTTCCGCGCCCAGCACGGCGCTGCTGAACGGGATTTGTTTTTCAATGACCAGGTTGCTGCCCTCCCTGGTGAACACCGGGTGGGGTTCCACCTGGATGTGCAGATAGAGGTCGCCCGGCGGGCCGCCCATGGAGGAAGGGGAACCCTTGCCCCCGACGCGCAGTCTCTTGCCGCTTTCAATGCCGGCGGGAATTTTGACCGTCACCTTTTCGCCGCCCCGTCCCAGGGCGATGGTCTTTTCCGCCCCGGTCAGCACCTCTTCCAGGCTGATGCTCATTTCCAGGGCCAGATCCTGCCCCTTGATGGGCTGGCGGCCCTGGAACCCCTGGGCTTGGCCTCCCTGGGAGAAAAGATCGTCAAAAGGACTCCTGCCGCCCCCACCGCTGTGGAAGGTGCGGAACCCGCCGCCCCCCATGCCGCCGAGATTGATGCCGAATTCCCGGAGGATGGAACCGATGTCGGAATTGCGGAAAATATCTTCCTGGGAATAGCGCTGCTGGAAGCCGGCCGAGCCGAAGGTGTCGTACTGCTTGCGTTTTTCCGCATCGGACAGCACGGCATAAGCCTCGTTTGCCTCCTTGAATTTCTCTTCCGCCTCTTTATTCCCCTGGTTGCGGTCCGGGTGATATTTCAGGGCAAGCTTCCGGTAGGCCTTTTTGATTTCATCCGTCGAGGCGCTTTTCGCCACGCCGAGAGTTTTGTAATAGTCCATAGTTATGCGGGATCAGATGGGTTCATGCTAATTAAAACGGCACATCGTCGCCCATGCGGGGTTCCGGCGGGGGCGGTTCG
Source organism: Deltaproteobacteria bacterium (assembly GCA_016208225.1). Taxonomy (GTDB): domain Bacteria; phylum Desulfobacterota; class Desulfobulbia; order Desulfobulbales; family SURF-16; genus SURF-16. The sequence goes on from JACQYM010000335.1 coordinate 964, forward strand.
TCGGCGTATTGATTGCCGCCTGCTGCTCCGCCGCCCTTCGGACTGAGCATTTTCATCTCCTTGGCCACGATCTCCGTGGTATAGCGCTTGTTGCCGTCCTTGTCGTTCCATGAACGGGTCTGGATGCGTCCCTCGATATACACCTTGGAGCCCTTGGACAGATATTCACCGCAGATTTCGGCCAGCCGGTCAAAGGCCACGACGCGGTGCCATTCGGTCTGTTCCTGCATCTGGCCGTCCTTGCCCTTCCATTTTTCCGTGGTGGCCACATTGAAGTTAGCCACTGCCGTGCCGCTCTGGGTGTAGCGTACTTCCGGGTCCGAGCCCAGATTGCCGATGATGATGGCCTTGTTGATCATGGTGTACTCCTTGTAAAAAGACGGCGATGCCGGCTGGGTTTTGGAGGATATGCCCGAAAGCAGAAGACGGGATTCAGGATTCAGAAGTCAGAAGGACGACAAGCCCTTGTAGCTGTTTTCCAATCCGCAATCCGCAATCCGCAATCCGCAATTAGAGATCCGCGATCCAATAAGTTTAATGCAATGCCGCAAAGACGCAAGAGATTATTGGAACTTTTTTTACATGATCGGGCGGATCTTTATCCGAAAATCGACGCCGCTCCGTTGGTTGTTGTTCCCTCCCCTTCAAGGGGAGGGTCAGGGTGGGGTGGGGTAGATGCTGACCGGATGGCACCAACCCCATCCCCCTCCCGGCCTCCCCCTTGAAAGGGGAGGAGCCCGCACAGGGAAACGACATATCCCTGTCCCGTGTAGTTGCCTACCCCCCGGCAACCGCCGCCGCATCCAGCGCCCGGGGCAGATTTTTTGCCTGGCCCGGCGCAAACCCGCACTCATGCCAGATCTCCTCGCTTTCCATGCAGAGATAGATGCAGGTGGCGGGGTTCGCCCGCTGCCGCAGAAGGTGGAGCAGGTGCTGATAGAGTTCCACGCGCAGCGAGCGGAAATACCGGTATTTGCCGTCCAGGCCCATGATGAATTCCTCGTGGAAAAATTTCGAACCCGGAAAACGGGTCAGGGCGGTGGGCCGCAGGGCCGGCAGGAAGCGCAATGCCCCCAGGCTGATCCAGGCGATCTTGTCGGCAGGTACGGTAGTAAAAAGTTTATCGATGGTGGCCGCATAACCCTCGCGCCAGCCCGGATGATAAATAATCGGGTCAAAATGGAAGGCCAGTCTGTAGCCCCAGGCGGCGCACTGCACCGCGGCTGCCAGCCGTTCCTCCAGGGAGGCGGTCTTCAGTTCCTCGTTGGCCATGACGGCGGGGCTGTTCAACGACCAGGCGACAATGGTCCTGCCGCCATGGTCAAGGTGTTCTAGGTTGGCAATAGAGACGCTCTTTGTTTTCAGTTCCAGCACGGCCGAACTCTTGTCCTTCATGAATTCCACCAGGATTTTGCTCAGGCCGGTCAAAGAGTCCAGGGCCAGGCTGTCGGTGAACTCGCCGGTGCCGATGCGCCAGAAATCGTTTTGCCGGGCAAAGGCCTGCGAAAGTTCGGCGAGCAGATCATCGGTGTTGACAAAAAAGGAGATCCATGGATTGTTGAGGTAGGCCTGCAGAATGCAGTAGACGCAATCCATGGGACAGTTCATGCCGATATTCAGCACCTGGTAGTCGCAGCAGCAGTATTCCCTGGTGCCGGGGCAGGGTTTGAAAAAGCTGCCCCGGTTCCGGCAGAGGAGCAGATGCTGTTTGCCCGCGGTCAGACTGCGCGGATAGGGACCCGCGTCAATCTGCGGCAGAGCCCGATCAGGGATGATTTCCACCGGCAGATGCGGGGCCCGCGCCAGAATCTGCCTGGTCAGCGCCAGGTCCCGGCAGCTTTCCTCCAGGAAAATTTTACGGATATGTCTTGCTGGATCGGATGGTTGACGATTATAGTTGCCATTTATTACCATGACTTACACAATAACTGACGCTGAGATGGGCGACAAACGAAAAAAACGATTCATTCCGCGACAAGGGGCTGAGGGCATCATTCATTTTTTATCCTGCCTGATTCTTCTCCTGCTGTGGCAAGCGCCTGCAGCATCCGCCCACCAGTCCCTTCCCCGCCATGATGTGCATGATATCCTTGTCCTGCATTCCTACCACAGCGGCCTGGCCCGGGTTGAAAATATCAATCAGGGGATCAAGGATGTGCTGCTGGCCAAGGACCGCCAGGATATCGAACTGCACATTGAGTACATGGACGGCATGCGCCGGCCCGATGAAGAAAATTTTCAGCGTATGTACCGCTTTCTGGCGGAAAAGTACAGTACGAATAAGTTTGCGGCGGTCATCGGGGCTGACACCCTGGCCGTTACCTTTCTCCAGCGCTACTATGCCGAGCTGTTTCCGCTCACTCCCATTCTGTACTGCGGTACGAGCTGTCCGCGGGATGACGACGATTTTGCAGGCCGGGCCTTTGTCGGGGTGTGCGAAAATGTGGATATCGTGGCCACCGTTGAGGCGGGCCTTGATCTCTATCCCGCCACCAAAGAAATTTTCATTATCAATGACCGCACCGCTGACGGGCAACTGTATGACGCCAGGATCAGGGAGGCCATGAAAATCCTTGGGGATCGGGTTGCGTTTACCCTGTGGGATGATCTCACCATGCCCGAGCTGCAGCAGAAAGTACGGGAAATCGAGAAAGGCGGTCTGGTCCTGCTGGTCAATTTCACCCGGGACAGGGAAGGGGAGACATTTTCCTACGGCAGGGGTCTCGGTCTGATTTCGGCAAAATGCAAAGTCCCGATCCTGTCCATGTGGAACTTTTATCTGGGCAGCGGCGTGTTGGGGGGGATGATGGTTGAAGGCCGGTCCCAGGGCATGGCGGTGGCCAAAATGGTGGTTGATATTCTCATGGGGGAACCGATTGAAAATCTGGTCGGCCCGAAAGCGACGGAAAACCACCTGATTTTTGACTATAACCTGATGAAACGGTTTGAAATTCCGTACAAAGCCCTGCCAAATGGCAGCATTGTCACCGATGAGCCGCAGTCGATTCTCTGGAAATACAAGAAAACCGGCCTGACTGTGCTGGGCATTGCCCTGGCCCTGGAAGCCACGGTCATCATTCTTTCCGTTGTCACCTATAAAAGCAAAAAGGCGGAGCAGATGCTCGAAGGGCTGGTCGACAAGCGCACCCATGAGCTGACCCGTGCCAATGAAAAGTTGAAGGCGGAAATCCATGTGCGGAAAAAGATCGAGGAAGCGCTGCGTGAATCGGAGGAGACCCTGCATCAGCTTTCCGTCAATCTGCTGACGGTGCAGGAGAATGAACGGCGGCGGATCTCGGTGGAGCTGCATGATGAACTGGGACAGTCCCTGGCCGCGTTGAAACTCCAGGTGGGGTCCCTGGAAAAACAGCTGGGTTATGATCTGCCCTATGTCCTGCAGGAGGAATGTGATGAGCTGCGCCAGAGCATCAACCTCATCATCGAGAATGTACGGCGTCTTTCCCGGGATCTCAGTCCGGTTGCCCTGGATGATCTCGGCATCGATGCGGCCCTGGAATATCTGATCACAAATTTTGCCAAACTCCATGAGATTCAGGTTACCCATGATCTGGTCGAGATCAATCATCTCTTCAGCCAGGAGGCGCAGCGCCTGGTCTACAGGATTGTGCAGGAGTCGCTCAACAACATCGGCAAGCACGCCCATGCCACCCATGTCAGCATCAAGATTGAAAAATTAAAAAATCGTATCTTTCTCATTGTGAAAGATAACGGAACTGGTTTTAATACGCGTGAATTTCAGAACCGGAAAAAATCCGAGAGCGGCATGGGCCTGGCCGCCATGGCCGAACGTGTCCGCATCCTGGAGGGGGTCATGGACATTGACAGTGAAAAGGGTGAAGGCACCACGATCACGGTCAGTCTGCCGGTTTAATGCCGGCACGGCATTGCAATGGTACGGTTATCTTATGGATGACGGCTTGGCTTTACGAAATGACGAGAACTGGGGGAGAGAGCACAATGAAAGTGTATCAGGTTTTACTTGCTGATGATCATGTTTTGATTCGGCACGGGATTAAGAAGATCATTGAATCGGAACCATCCCTTGAAGTCATCGGCCAGGTGGGTGACGGCCTGGAATTGTTGAACTTCATGAAGGAGACGACACCCGATATCGTTCTTCTCGACATCTCCATGCCCAACCTGCGGGGTATTGAGGCGATCGGCGAGGCCAAGAAGATCTGTCCGGATGTGAAGATACTGATTCTCACCATGCATAAAAGCAAGCAGTATCTCTGTCATGCCATGTCGGCCGGGGCCGACGGCTATGTTTTAAAGGAAGACTCGGATACCGAGCTGCTGGCCGCCATCAAGGAAGTGATCAAGGGCAATGTCTTTATCTCTCCCGTGCTGTCGAAAGAGTTCACCAGCACCGATGTGGACCTGTGCCGGAAAACGAAGAATTTCCCGGCGGAATCTCTGACGCCGAGGGAACGGCAGGTTCTGAAAATGGTCGCCGAAGGCAGAACGAGCCGGGATATCGCGGAACTGCTGTCCATCAGCACCAGAACGGTGGAGCATCATCGCGCCAACCTTCTGAAAAAATTGAATATCGGCAATACCGCGGATCTGATCAAGTACGCCATCGACAAGGGCTATATTCTGCCGAACCCATAAGGGCGGAGGCGGTTATCGCCGGTTGTCATTGCTGCTGCATGGCAGGTCATCCCGCTGTAGGAGCGGGCCTTGCCCGCGATAACGGTGCTTTTTACTATGCCGAAGGTCGCGGCCATGGCGCGCTCCTGCTCCGAGGAGAGCAAGGAGCCCACAGAGGTAATTGGCTGTAATTAAAAATATTTTCTCTGTGAGCTCTGTGGTGAAACAGCCTTTTTATGAATTTGTCAGGTTTTCCTCCTCTTTTTGCTGAATTTCCCCGCCCGGAAAAAATCAGCAGCCTATCTCGTTGATTTCAAATTAAAGTCTGAAAAACTGCCTTTTCAGTCAAATTAAAATCTTTGACATCAGGCGTATCTTGTGTTTTCATCGTGAAAGCTATACAACATTTTGTGTGTTTGGCCTTTTTCGGGGCGACAGGTGGTAGCCTGAGCAAATATGGGTTTCCGCAATGTGGATGCTGTAAAAGATGAAAGAATTAACCACGGAGCACAGAGAACCCAGGACTTTTATTTTGGCTATGCTCTCGGCGGAAGTTGTTTGCTACAGCGCCGGAAGCGGCAGGGCTAACTCCCTCCCCTTTGTATCTTGAGGAGAATGAATAAAGAATTTTTTATGTTATGATTCAGTTTCGTTTTCGGGCACGGCGACGCAGCCTGTTCCCCCTTGGGGCCAATAAGCCCGTCCTTGAGCAGATGGC
>JACQYM010000310.1 GCA_016208225.1 Deltaproteobacteria bacterium
AGGTAGGCGGGAAATGCATCCAGTTTCCCCAGGGTGACCGTTGCCTCATCGATGATGACATGCTCATCCTCCTCGCCCTCCTCATAGAGCAGCACAATATGCGCCCTGGACCAGTCCGCGTGCTCGGCGTCGAGATGCAGCGCCACCGTGGCCAGGGTGATATAGCTCGTCTCACCGCCGGCAAAGTCCTTGGCCGTGAAGGCCTCAACCTCAACCAGACCGCTCAGCTCTATATGCTCGCTCAGACGGTGCGGCAGAGATTCCCCGGCTGCGGACGATTCTTCCGCCACGGCTTCAGGGGCATTGGCAGGCGCCTGCTCCTCTGCGCCTTCTGCGCCAGCCTCTGCCGCGCGGTCAGCCGCAGGCGACGCCTGCCCGGCCACCATCTTTTCCAGGCTGATGACCCGCTCCAGAAGCAGCCGGTTCTGGCGGGCCAGCTCCTGCACCTGTTTTTCCAGTTCAACACTGTCAGCGGCCCAGCCTGGCGAGACCCCGGCCAGCACGCTGATGGCCGCGATACCGATTGCTTTCCTCATATTTCCCTCTTTTTTATTGCCTTGACAACCATTCCATTGACACCGGCTCGGCACGGTCCGGTTCGCGGGTATGGCCCGCTCCTCCGCGAGGTGCTGTCAAGCCTGCGCTCCATCAAATTATCCGGATCAAGGCGCAGCCACGGCAGGAGCGGCCATACCGCGAACAAACGGTTGATCCGGCATTATCTCATTTAGTGGCAGGGCCATGGGCGGCCGTCGCCCGGCCTTTACCGCACACCGGACAGCCCTGCATGGCAAACGGTTTTTCCAGGCGGCAGGCGGCCAGCAGGGCATCATCGGCAAAGATCTCCCGGGTGGGACCGTCAGCCCTGACCGCTCCCTGATGAAGCACAATGGTCCGTTCACAGAGATCGAGCACCATGTCCAGGTCGTGGCTGGTAAAGATCCTGGTGTGCTGAAAATTCTTGAGCAGGCCGAGCAGCTGCCGGCGGGCATACGGGTCCAGGCCGCTGGTCGGCTCGTCCATGACGAGAATGTCAGGGGACATGGCCAGCACCGTGGCAATGGCCACCCGTTTCTTCTCGCCGCCGGAGAGATGATAAGGGGGCTTGTCCCGCAGATGCGCCGCGCCCACCTGCTCAAGCACCTCACTCACCCGCTGCCGCACATCATCGACCGCCAGCCCCAGGTTGAACGGCCCGAACGCCACGTCATCAAAGACCGTGGGCATGAAAAGCTGATCATCCGCGTCCTGGAAGATCATGCCCACCGTGCGCCGGATTTCCGGCAGGTTTTTTCTGGTGATGGGAAAATCGCCGATGCGGATCTCGCCGGCGGTCGGGGTCAGATAGCCGTTCAGATGCAGCAGCAGCGTCGATTTGCCGGCCCCGTTGGCGCCGATGATGGCCACTGATTCGCCGTGATGGATGGTAAAGGAGACATCCTGCAGGGCAACGGTGCCGTCCGGATAGACATGGCGCAGCTCTTTGACGGCCACGATATGATGACTCATGACACCAGTCCCGTGACCAGCCGGCCCAGCAGCCGCGAGCCGTTTTCCAGGCGCAGCAGGAGAAAGAACGCGGACCAGCCGGTCACATAACAGAGTTCCGGGAGGCCGAACCGGGACACTCGGGGAGAATGGAATTCCCCGGTAAAGCCGCGGGCCAGCATGGCCATATGGATCCGCTCGGCCCGCAGCCAGGTGCGGATCAATAAATGGCCGATCATGGAGCCGAAACTGGCGAGTCCCAGCCCTTTTTTCCCGCAGGCGCGCAGCTCCCTGGCCCTGGCCGCCCTGCCCCCTTCCTCGGCCAGCACGAAGATAGCACACCGGCTGAAACCCCGTCACCCCCACCAGAATGATGGCAGCGCCGACGGTGAGCACCGCCCGGACGATGATCGAGGCGCAGGACAGCCAGCCGCCGGTGACGGCAACCGGCCCGAGCTGCAGGAAGAGCTGCCGGTCAAACAGGGGGTTGAACATGCCCACCACAAAGGCAAAGGGGATCACCATCATGATTTTTTTGGCGATGGAGGCCGGCGGCAGGTTGCCGAGGGCGACGATCATTGCCGGATAGAGAAAAAAGGGAAAGAGCGCGGTGAATTCATACCGGTTGAAGGAAACCACCGTGACGATGAAGACCAGGGTGGTCAGCACCTTGGCCCTGGCATCAAGGCGATGGATGACCGATTCCCCTGTGGCCAGGAGGTCCAGCTGCTTCAGATCAAACAGGGCGCTGTCAATGCTTCGCATGGGAAGTTAGAAGTGAAAAGTGAAGAGTGAGGAGTGAGGAGTGGAAAGAAAAATTCTGCATATCGGTTGGGTGAATCATTTTCTGTCTCTTGCCTCTTGCCTTTTGCCTAATGCCTGCTGCCTTTTCCTTTATCTCCTCACTCCTCACTCCTCACTTTCTTCAGCACCAAACCGATGCCGAAGGCCAGGAAAAGGCTGATTGCCGCGCCGATGCCGCCGGCCACACTGGTGCCGAGCCCGCTGTTCGCCTCCAGCGGTAGCGCCGGATGGCCGAGGCCGGCCCATTCATCCGTTGCCTGCCCAACCTCGGGGAAGGCATAGTCGGGCAGCAGGGCGATTTTTTCCTGCACGGCGGCCAGCAGGCCGTGCAGGCCGGTTTCCGCCCCGGCCACCTCTTCGGAGCCGGTCACCCCGGCAATGGCCCACTCCAGGCCATCCGGTTTTTCCGCGGCAAAACGGGAGACAACCCCGCCGGTCAGCAGGGCGGCGACCAGAAACCCGAGAAGAACATTGCGCAGCGGTAAGTTGGCGAAAGAACCGGGCGTTGCGGCGCCGGCGATGATCTCCGGCCTGACGACGGACACAAAGGAGACAACCGAGGCGGTCACCACCCCTTCGACAATGCCGATGGCCAGGTGGATCGGCAGCATGAGGCCGACAAAGGGGAAAAAGGGCAGGGAGGAAATCCCTGATGTCACGGTTTCCAGCACCACGGCAAAGGCCCCGAGCTGCAGCCCGATCACCGCGGCAATAATGGCGGCGGCAGTCAGCCGCCCCCGGCCCGGCTTGCCGCCGGCGATCTTGCGGTAGATCAGGGGATAGGCGATAAAGGAAGGGAAAAAACCTAAGTTGAAGATGTT
>JACQYM010000311.1 GCA_016208225.1 Deltaproteobacteria bacterium
AAACCAGTCCAGCTTGTCAATATCTTTTTTTCCCGGCCAGGTCTTTTTCCTGCCCTCCCGTTCCGGAAAGACGACAACCTAATGAATCCCGCACACCTTGTCAATATTTGTTTTGCTGTTATATGAAAAAATGCATGATTTCAAGCAGATATATTTACATAGCCAAAGCGGCCCCTGTTCAGTCGGTATCATTAATATTTAATCACATACAGATAGTGCAGGCAAGGGTTTTTCAAATTTCCCGCCAAAAATCTTTCTATAAATAATGGCAGGATTCTTCTCCAGTTTAAAAAACGGTCATTGATCGACTCCCGATCGCCGTGGCCAAATTCTTCGTTTTGCCCCGGGGCCACCGTTTTTTATTGACGCTTGTTGAAATACCAGTTTTAATAACATGATTTTTTGCATCGTTCATAGAGGTTTTCTGCGCAAAGGGATGGCAGCTGCATTGCAATACGGATCTTACAAATTATTGACTGATATTTTTTTTGCCCTCGGCTTTCCACCCTTTTTTTTATACAGCTGGCTCACCGGCAACCATAAGGACAGCATCCACCAGCGGCTCGGCGCCTACAATGGCATCTCGCTGCCCGCGCCGGCGCAGCAGACCATCTGGCTGCATGCCGCATCCGTCGGCGAAGTGCGGGCCGTCCAGGCCCTGTTGCCTGAATTGCAGATGATGCTCGCCGATGCCGCCTTTTTGCTTTCAACAATGACGCAACATGGCCAGCAGGTGGCAAAGGAACAGCTGAACCGCTCTTTATCATGTTTTTACGCCCCGGTTGATGTCCATTGGGTTGTCAAGCGTTCCCTGGCAAAGCTGAAACCGACCTGCTATATATGCCTGGAGACCGAATTATGGCCCAATCTGCTTTCCGCGGCTTCCCGTGCCGGGGTCAAACTGTTATTGCTCAATGGCCGCCTTTCAGAGCGCTCTTTGCAGAGGTATGAAAAAATACCGGAATTAATCAGGCCGCTGATTCAATCCTTTGCCGCCATCGCCGCCATCAGCGAAACGGACAGAGACCGTTTTCTGCAGCTCGGGGCTGATCCCGGCAGAATAACTGTGGCCGGCAATGTCAAATATGATTTGCAGGCAACCCGGTCCGATCAGACGGATATGTACCGAAAACGGCTGGGAATCGGCGAGCACCAGCAGGTATTTATCTTCGGCAGCACCCACACCGGGGAAGAAAAACTCTTTCTTGATGCATTTCACAGGTTGCGGCAGACGATGGCAGACGCAATTTTCATCATCGCCCCCCGCCACCTGCCCAGACTCGGGGAAATAGAAAACCTGCTCACATCCTCTGGCCTGCAATTTGACAAATTCAGCCGGCTGAACTCCGGCAACCGGCGCCACCATATCATTCTTGTCGATACCATGGGCGAGCTGGCTTCACTTTACGCCATCGGCACCTTCATCTTCTGCGGCGGAAGCCTGGTCCCCAAAGGCGGTCATAATATCATGGAAGCGGCAATATGGGGCAAACCCGTCTATTACGGACCGCACATGAAGGATTTTGCCGATGCCGCGGAAATTCTGGAAGCACACCGCGCCTCTCTGCCGATCAATACCGCCGGGGAGTTTACCGAATCCGTGCTGGCATTGGTGCAATCGCCCGGACAATATCAGGAAATCTGCGACAGGGCCAAAACAGCCGCCCTGGCCCAGCAGGGATCGGCGCGCCGGCAGGCTGAGCTGGTAAGAAATGTTTTAACTGGAAACGGAATGTAATCAAAGACCTAGTAAGATTGAGCCACTTTTTTAAGGATATACAACATGAAAGCCCTTATTGCCCTCGAAGACGGCACCATATTTGAAGGTGAATCCTTTACCGGTCCGGGAGAGACAACCGGTGAGATTGTGTTTAATACCGGCATGACCGGTTACCAGGAGGTGCTCACCGATCCCTCCTACAAGGGACAGATCGTCACCATGACCTACCCCCTGATCGGCAACTACGGCGTGAATCAGCAGGATATGGAATCATACGCGATCCACGTGGAAGCCTTTCTCATCAAGGAATACCACGCCCTGCCGAGCAACTTCCGCTCCACCGGCAACCTGGCGGACTTGCTGAAAAAATACAACGTGTTAGGCATTCAGGGCATTGACACCAGGGCCCTTACCCGCCATATCCGCCTCGGCGGCGCCATGAAGGCCGTGGTGTCAACCGAGGATCTTGATCCCCGGTCGCTCATCGCCAAGGCAAAAAATTCTCCCGGTCTGGAAAGCCGCGACCTTGTCCGGGAGGTAACATGCAGCACGCCCTATGGCTGGAAAGACGACAGACCGGCTCCGGGCACGCATTTTTCCACGGCCGGCCCCGGCGCCTTCAAAGTCATTGCCCTTGATTATGGCCTGAAGTATAACCAGCTCAGACTGCTGGCCGCGAGAAACTGCGCCGTCCAGGTTGTGCCTTCCACCGCTTCCGCGGAGGACATTCTGGCCATGAACCCTGATGGGATTTTTCTGTCCAACGGGCCCGGAGATCCGGCCACACTGCACGGGGTGGTGGAAACGGTGCGCAATCTGCTCGGCAAAAAACCGATCTTCGGCATCTGTCTGGGGCATCAGCTGCTCGGCCTGGCATTCGGCGGCACAACCTATAAATTAAAATTCGGCCACCGGGGTATCAATCAGCCGGTAAAAGACCTGCTGACCGGTAAAATTGAAATAACCTCCCAGAATCACGGCTATTGCGTTGATCTGCAGAGTCTGAACAAAGATGAGGTTGAGCTGACCCATATCAACCTGAACGACTCGAGCCTGGAGGGGATGCGGCATAAAAAATTCCCTGCATTTTCCGTCCAGTATCACCCGGAAAATGCCCCCGGTCCCCATGACTCCCTGTATCTGTTTGACCGGTTCATCGAGGCCATGAAATAGCTGATGGCTGATGGCTGATGGCTGATGGCTGATGGCTGATGGCTGATAAAATCTAACGAAGAAAGGGAATCCGGCAAAAACAAAAAAACCAGGGAGATGCTTTCCCGAAAATTGAACGTAAGAAATCGACTCTCAATATAAATCATTGCTACGAGCCGACTGCTCCGAGCTACCATCGATCGACGACATACTATGCCTAAACGAACTGATATAAAAAAGATTCTCATCATCGGCTCCGGCCCCATCATCATCAGCCAGGCCTGTGAATTCGACTATTCCGGCACCCAGGCGGTAAAGGCCCTCAAAGAGGAGGGATACGAGGTGATTCTGATCAACTCCAACCCCGCCACCATTATGACCGACCCGGAAATAGCGGATCGGACCTATATTGAACCGATTACCCCGGAGATGGTCTGCAAAATCATCGAAAAGGAACGGCCGGACGCCCTGCTGCCCACCCTGGGCGGTCAGACCGGCCTGAACACGGCCATCAAGGTGGCGGAAACGGGCATCCTGGACAAATATGGCATCGAACTGCTCGGCGCCAACATTGACGTGATCAAAAAGGCGGAGGGCCGGGACTCATTCCGCGAGGCCATGTATAAAATCGGCCTGAAAGTGCCGGAGAGCGCCATTGTCCATACCATCCAGGCGGCCCGGGACGCCGCGGAAAAAATCGGCTTTCCCGTCATCGTCCGTCCGAGCTTTACCCTTGGCGGCACCGGCGGCGGCGTTGCATACAACAGCCAGGAATTGGAATCGCTCTGCAAATCAGGCCTTGACCTGAGCCTCAACAACGAGGTGATGATCGAACGCAGTCTGCTGGGCTGGAAGGAATACGAGCTGGAGGTCATGCGCGACCGTAATGACAATGTGGTCATTATCTGCTCCATGGAAAACATGGATGCCATGGGGGTGCACACCGGGGACTCCATTACCGTTGCCCCGGCCCAGACCCTGTCCGACATCGAATACCAGCTGATGCGCAATGCATCCATGGCCATCATGCGGGAAATCGGCGTGGAAACCGGCGGCTCCAATGTGCAGTTTGCCGTGAATCCGGACAACGGCGAGCTGATGGTCATTGAAATGAATCCCAGGGTCTCCCGCAGCTCGGCCCTGGCCTCAAAGGCCACCGGCTTCCCCATCGCCAAGATCGCCGCCAAGCTTGCCGTCGGCTACACCCTGGACGAGATCCCCAACGATATCACCAAGGAAACCTACGCCGCCTTTGAGCCGACCATTGATTACTGCGTGGTAAAAATCCCCCGCTGGACATTTGAGAAATTCCCGGAGGCAGAGGATATCCTCACCACGGCCATGAAATCCGTGGGCGAAACCATGGCCATCGGCCGGACATTCAAGGAGGCCTTCCAGAAAGGACTGCGTTCGCTGGAAATCGGCTGCGCCGGCTTTGGCGCCGGCCCGAAATTCAACTTCTCCTCCATGGATCAGCGGGACCTGGAGCTGAAACTCAAGATCCCGAATTCCCAGCGAGTTTTTGCCATTTATGAGGGTTTGATCCGGGGCATGGCCATTGAGCGGCTCTACCAGCTGACCGCCATTGACCCCTGGTTTCTGGTCAATCTGCGGCAGATTGTCGACACGGAAAAAGAGATCAGGAAGATCGGCTTTTCAGGACTTGATCGGGATTTCCTGCGCAAAATCAAGCAATACGGCTTCTCGGATCAGCAGATTGCCTATCTCACCGGCACCAGCCAGGAGGACATCTGGGAGCTGCGGGAAAAAATGGGCCAGAAGCCGGTTTACAAGCTGGTTGATACCTGTGCCGCCGAATTCGAGGCCTTCACTCCCTACTATTATTCAACCTATGAGGTTGAAGACGAATCCCGCCCGACGACGCGACGCAAGATCATGATTCTTGGCGGCGGCCCCAACCGGATCGGCCAGGGCATCGAATTTGACTACTGCTGCGTGCACGCCTCCTTTGCCCTGAAGGAAATGGGCATTGAGAGCATCATGGTCAACTCCAACCCGGAAACCGTGAGCACCGATTACGACACATCGGATAAGCTCTATTTCGAGCCGTTAACCCGTGAGGATGTCCTGCATATCATTGAAAAGGAAAAGCCGGATGGCGTTATCGTCCAGTTCGGCGGCCAGACCCCGCTCAATCTGGCCGTGCCGCTGGCCAAGATGAATGTGCCCATCATCGGCACCTCGCCCGACTCCATCGACCGGGCCGAGGACCGGGAGCGGTTTCAGAAATTCCTGCAGAAGCTCAACCTGATCCAGCCGGCCAACGGCACGGCACGCACAACCGAACACGCCCTGCGCATTGCCCAGGAAATCGGCTACCCGGTGGTGGTGCGGCCCTCCTATGTCCTGGGCGGCAGGGCCATGCGCATCGTCTACAACGAAAAAAACCTGAAGGAGTACATGACCACGGCCATTGATGTCTCCTCGGAACACCCCATCCTGATCGATAAATTTCTCAAGGAGGCCATTGAGATTGATGTGGATGCCATCTCGGACGGCGAAAACACCATCATCGGCGGCATCATGCAGCATATTGAAGAGGCTGGCATTCATTCCGGCGATTCGGCCTGCGTGCTGCCTCCCAACAGTCTCTCTCCCGGCCTCATCGAACAGATCAAGGAGGCGACCCGGGCCATGGCCAAGGAGCTGAAGGTCATCGGCCTGATGAACATCCAGTATGCGGTGAAGGACAAAATCCTTTACGTGCTTGAGGTGAATCCCCGGGCCTCCCGCACCATCCCCTTTGTCAGCAAGGCGACCGGCGTGCCGCTGGCCAAACTGGCAACCAAGGTGATGATGGGCAAGAAACTTCCCGAGCTCGGTCTGACCAGGGAGGTTGAAATTTCCCACTATGCCGTGAAAGAGGCGGTCTTCCCCTTTGACCGTTTCGACAATGTCGACACGCTGCTCGGCCCGGAAATGAAATCCACCGGCGAGGTCATGGGCATGGATGAATCCCTGGGCCTGGCCTTTGCCAAATCACAATTTGCCGCCGGTCAGCCCATTCCCCTGCAGGGCACCGTGCTGTTCAGCATGCGGGGTGACGACAAGGCCGTTATCCTGCCTGTTGCCAGAAAGCTGCGGGATCTCGGCTTTCACATCATCGGCACCCGCGGCACCGCCGCGTTTCTGAGCAGCAACGGGGTGCCGTGCGACAGGATCAACAAGATTTCCGAGGGACGGCCCCATATTCTGGACAAAATCCAGGACCATAAAATCCAGTGGATCGTCAACACCTCCAGGGGAACCAGAACAACCGAGGATTCGTACACGATTCGCCGGGCGGCCCTGAACTACCATCTGCCCTACACGACGACCACGGCCGGCGCGGAATTCATGGCCATGGCCATTGACACCCTTAAACAGCAGACCATGGAAGTCAAGGCGGTCCAGGAATACTTCACCGGCAAGACCGGCAAGTGAGAAGCGCGGATAAATGCCCCCTGTTTTCTCCTTTACATCTGGACTTTACAGCAGCAAGTACTTAATGTTATTTTTTCCTTGACGGAAAAAGGATAATGCGGCAGGCAGATGAGACTCTGCAGGCATCGGCCAGAGGGTTATTTCCCAAGATCCCCTCAAAACGAAAGCGTTTATTTCGGCATGGTCCCTAAACCTGAAAAAGTGATCGACATTTTTTAAATTTTCTTTGCGGGGTTCTTTCTTGAATAATTTTTATAAAAATTTATCCATGTGGCTGGTGATCGGGCTGACCATGATCCTGCTCTTCAATATGTTCAACCAGCCGCAGACCGGAATCGTTGAAATGAGCTACAGCGACTTCCTGTCCTCGGTCTCCTCAGAGGGGATAACCCAGGTGACCATCCAGGGTGACGAAATAACCGGCACCAGCGGCGGTAAACATTTCCGCGTCATTGCGCCGGTAACGGACACGGAACTCATTCCCCAGCTCAGAAAGGCCGGCGTCAATATCACGGTGAAACAAAAGGAAGAGACGCCCTGGTATATCACCATTCTTGTCTCCTGGTTCCCCATGCTTCTGCTCATCGGCGTCTGGATCTTTTTCATGCGCCAGATGCAGATGGGCGGCGGCAAGGCCATGAGCTTCGGCCGCAGCAAGCACCGCATGCTGGAAAGCGGCACCGCGAAAGTAACCTTCAAGGATGTGGCCGGCATCGATGAGGCCAAGGAAGAACTCTCCGAAATCATCGATTTTCTCCGCGACCCGAAAAAATTCACCCGTCTCGGCGGCCGCATTCCCAAAGGGGTGCTGCTGGCCGGCCCGCCGGGCACCGGCAAAACCCTGCTGGCCAAAGCCATTGCCGGCGAAGCGGATGTCCCCTTTTTCTCCATCAGCGGTTCGGATTTCGTGGAAATGTTTGTCGGCGTCGGCGCCTCCAGGGTGCGGGATCTGTTTACGCAGGGCAAAAAAAACGCGCCCTGGATCATCTTTATCGATGAGATTGATGCCGTGGGCCGGCACCGCGGCGCAGGCCTCGGCGGCGGTCACGACGAAAGGGAGCAGACCCTGAATCAGCTGCTGGTGGAAATGGACGGCTTTGAATCAAACGAGGGGGTCATCATCATTTCCGCCACCAACCGGCCCGATGTGCTTGACCCGGCCCTGCTGCGGGCCGGCCGCTTCGACCGGCAGGTGGTGGTGCCCATCCCCGATGTCGGCGGCCGGGAAAAAATTCTCATGGTGCACGGCAAAAAGGTGCCGGTGGCGGATGATGTCGACTGGAAGGTCATTGCCCGCGGCACTCCCGGTTTTTCGGGCGCCGACCTGGAAAACCTGGTCAATGAGGCCGCCCTGCTGGCCGCCCGCTTCAACGAGGACAAGGTCAACATGGACCATCTTGAACGGGCCAAGGACAAGGTAATGATGGGTGCGGAACGGCGCAGCATGATCATCACCGACAAGGAAAAGAAGATCACCGCCTTCCATGAGGCGGGTCACGCCCTGATCGCCAAACTGCTGCCGGGCACCGATCCTCTGCACAAGGTCACCATCATCCCGCGGGGTCGGGCCCTGGGTCTTACCCAGCAGCTGCCCACGGTGGAACAGTACACCCATGCCAAATCATACCTGCTCAACAATCTCTGCATCATGCTGGGCGGCAGGGTGGCGGAGGAGCTGATATTCGGCGAAATCACCACCGGCTCCGGCAATGACATTGAACGGGCAACGGTCATGGCCCGCAAGATGGTGTGCGAATGGGGGATGAGCGAAGAAATGGGCCCCCTCACCTTCGGCAAAAAGGAAGAGCAGATATTCCTGGGCAGGGAAATCGCCCAGCACCGCGATTTCAGTGAAGAAACCGCCGTCAAAATTGATCAGGCCGTGAAAAAGCTGGTGGTTGCGGCCAATGAAAAGGCCCACGAACTGCTCAGGGAAAATATCGACAATCTGAAAGTCATTGCCAATGCCCTGCTTGAGCGGGAAACGCTCACCCTGGATGATATTGAAAAGCTGCTGATCGGGCAAGTTCTGGAACCGAAGGCCGCCGGCAATGGCGGCCCGAAGAAGGAAAAGGAAAGCAGTGCGCCCAAGGCGGAAACGTCCCTGCACGCGCCACCGGAAGCGCCCCCCGCTGCGCCGCAACAGCCCGCCGGTGAGGCAGGAGCATAATGCGAGAGCAGAAAACGCACCGGCAGATGGTTTGATGAAATTAAGCATCCGGGACCGCACCCTGAATTTTACCGACCGTGTCCAGGTGATGGGCATTGTCAATCTCACCCCGGACTCCTTTTCCGACGGCGGCCAGATAGGCGATACGGCAACGCTGCTCAGCCGGGTTGACCGGATGGTCGCCAGCGGGGCGGATATCATCGACATCGGCGGAGAATCGACCCGGCCCTATGCGCCGCCGGTCTCCCTGGCGGAAGAGCTTGACCGGGTCATCCCCGCCATTGCTGCCATCAGGGCCCGGCACGACATCCCCATCTCCATCGACACGACCAAAACCGAAGTGGCGCGGCAGGCCATGGCGGCCGGCGCCGATATCATCAATGACATCAGCGGCCTGACCCATGACCCGGAGATGATTGCCGTGGCCCTGGCCCACAATGCGCCGGTCATTCTCATGCATATGCAGGGCACGCCGCGTAATATGCAGATCAACCCCACTTATGACGATGTCGTGACCGACATTGTCCATGCCCTGCAGGAAAGGATCAGCTGGGCTGAACAGCAGGGTCTCTGCCGGGACAGAATCATTATTGACCCGGGCCTCGGCTTCGGCAAAACCGCGAGCCACAACCTGACCATCCTGCGGGAACTGCCCCGCTTTGCCGCCCTCGGCTGCCCGCTGCTCATGGGCCACTCCCGCAAAGCCTTCATCGGCGCCATCCTCGGCCTTGCCGATCCCGGACAGCGGGATGAGGCCACGGCAGTCATCTCAGCCCTGTGCGCCTGGAACGGGGCCGCCATCCTGCGGGTGCATGATGTGGCACGCACCGTCAACGCGGTAAAAATTACGATGGCCATCCGCAGAGGCGCGCCGGCAGGAAACAGCTGAACGGCTGACGGCCTGAAGATATCATGCGCGAGAGAATCATCAGATATCAGACATACAACCGCAGCCGTAAAATCAAGGCCATCAGCTTTCAACCGGTCAAGGCAACGCTTCTCTTCAAGATCATTCCCTATCTGCTGCACTGCAATTATCCGGACCTGCCCGGTTATGTTGAGGACCCGCAGTGCCCTTTCGGCATCCACCGCTTTCTGCCGGAGAAAATCGTCGACAGCGAACTCTTCCGCAATTCCTTCCCTGATTCCACGGCGAGAAACTATAAAACCGCCTCCCCCTACCCGGAGGTGCCCTGCATCCATTCCTTGAAGACCATCGGCAGCATCGGCACCATTGCCCAGTCGGAGAAATCGGATTGCGATTACTGGGTGAGCATCCGTCTTGAGGAAATCGGGGCCCACGGCGTCGCGCTGCTGGAGCAGAAATGCAAGAAAATCGAGAAATGGGCCCTGGAAAAAGGGGTGGAGGTCTATTTCTTTTTAATGGATATTGACCAGACCAGGGAAAACAAATTTACCTCAGCCGCGGAAGAGGAATCCGCCGGCTCGGCCCTGAAACTGCTCCTCAAGGACGAGCTGTTCCGTACCCATATCCTCGTGGCCGGCAAAATGCTGCTCTGGTGGCTGATCCCCCCCGGCCTGACCGAAGAGGGGTATCGCGGCTATGTGGAAGAACTGGTCAAAAAACGGGCCCTCAATCTGGAAAACTTTGTTGACCTGGGCTATCTTTCGGATCTTCCCAAGGCCGAAATATTCGGCGCCTGCCTCTGGCAGCTGAACAAAGCCCTGGACAGCCCCTTCAAGTCAGTCATCAAGTTTGCCTATCTGGAACTGCTCCTCAAGCAGAAGACAAACATCCTGCCCCTCTTTTCCACCAGGATACAATGTCTCGTCACCTTCCCCGAGCAGCTGCCGGACAACGAGATCAAACTGCCGCTCAACCACATTGATCCCTACCTGCTGCTGGCCAAGGAGATTGTCGCCTTCTATCAGCAGAACAAGATCAAGGACGAGGATGCCCTCATCAGGGAGTGCCTCTTTTTCAAAACACTGGAGGGGACCAAGTCACACAAGGACGACCCGCATCTCAAAACCACCCTGGCGCTCATGGAAAAATGGGATCTTCTGCCGCCTGATTACGAACGGATGAGCGAGCTGCACAACTGGAACTACAAGGAACTGACCGCCATCGGGGCCAGGGTGCATGCCTATCTGCTTGACACGTACAACCGGTTGCGCTGGCTGCGCAAATCATTCCAGGATGAGACGGGCCGGACCATCAGCGACCGCGATCTTTCCATTCTCGGTAAAAAACTCTTCACCTTCTACGATGTGAAGCAGGACAAGATCCCATACCTCCACAGCCTCTCCCGCCAGGTCATGCGCCAGTCCGATCTCACCTTCCACGTCACTCGCTACGAGGGCGAAACCTGCTACTATGTTTTCCAGGGGATGCACGACGCCGAATCGATCCGGAATAATCCCCAGACCCTGATCAAACGGGAGTCCGACCCCATTTTCCTGATGATCTGGCTGACGATCAACGGCATCATGCAGCATGAGACGATGATTCACCTGACCAAGAACTCCATTGCCGTCACCATCTCTGACCTGCAGAATCTGGCCAACATCATCATCAAGACCTTTCCGCTCTTCAACTTTGCCCACATCCCGGCCAATGAACTGCTCAGCCAGGAAAAGGTCACCATGGCCCTGGTGATCATCAATTTCGAAAATGAGCCGGTAAAAGGCGCGCCGACCTTGAAATCAGCCATTATCACCGTCAACAATTACGGGGAATATTTTCTCCATCGCCATACCACCCTGGTGCAGTTGAAAAACGCCATCCGCCTGCTGCTGACCAAACATTTCGTCAGCCGCTGGAACCATAATCTGGAGATCTATATTCCGGACCAGCCGGAAAAATATTATATCCAGAGCCAGTTGGAAAAGTGAGTGGGGAGAAAAGGCATAAGGCAAGAGGCAAGAGGCATAAGGCAGAAGCTGATGAGCTATGAGCTATGAGCTATGAGCTATGAGCTAATAACGAAAAATTGAGCCGGGAAGCAAGGCAAGGAAAAAAGCGGATATGAAGATCACCTTCTACCATTCGGTTCTCTGCCCCCGCTGTCTGCTGGTGGGGCTGGTGCTGAACAAACTGCGGGAAAAGTACCGGGATCTGGACATTGCCAGGATCGAGGTGACGACAAGTCCGGTGGAGAGCCTGCGTCAGGGGGTCAGAATCATCCCGACCCTCATGGCCGGCGGCGACAAACTTTCCGGCATCATCCTGACCCCGGCCGCTGTCCGGGAATTTGTTGAAAAGGCCTACCGGAGCCGGCCGACCCACGATTGACTTCAAGGGCAGGCCGGCAGATAGATATGAAAAGAGGTCCCCTTGCCGTTTTCCGATTCCACGGTAATGGTACCGTCATGTTTTCGCATGATGGAATAGCAGATGGCAAGCCCGAAGCCGGTGCCCCGTTCGCTTGCCATCCTTTTGGTGGTAAAATAAGGATCGAAAATTTTTGACAGGTTTTCCGGGGGAATGCCGATCCCCTGGTCGGTAATGGAAATTTTCTGATATGGCCCGGCGGCAAGATCAAGTCCGTCGCTTTTGCTGATCTCCCGGTTGACCGCGCTGACCCGCAGTTCACCGCCGCCGTCCGGCATGGCCTCCCTGGCATTGATCACCACATTGTTGATGACCTGCTGGATCTGGGCCGCATCAATGAGCACCTTGTGCAGATCATCGGGGAGAGAAAATTCGCAATGAATGTTCGACCCGCGCAGGGCGGTTTCTACTGACTGTTGCAGCAGTTCCGCCATGCCGATGCACCTTTTCAGAGGAGAGCCCCCTTCGGCAAAGGTAAGAAATTTACCGGTCAGCTCCTTGCCCTGCAGGCAGGTCTGTCTGGCCTCCTCCAGAATCTCAATCTGTTCATTGTTCGGCGGCAGGGCGGATTTCACCATGGTCAGGACGGCCAGCAGCCCGGTCAGAATATTATTGAAATCGTGGGCAATGCCGCCGGCCAGAATGCCTATGGCCTCAAGCTTCTGGGCCTTCTGCAGTTCCGTCTCCAGCCTCCGACTCTCGGTAATGTCCCGGAAGATGCCGCGGATGGCGACAGGCTTGCCGTCAATCACCTTGCAGTGGCATTTCCCCTCCAGCAGAATTCTTCGCCCATCCTTGGCGATGAATTCCGTTTCAATCTTATCCACCTCCTTTCCCGCCAGCAGCGCATCAAATCTTTCCATGCAGTGGTCATGGTAGTCGGGATGGATGATATCAAACATCGGGTAGCCGCAGATCTCGGTCTTGCTAAAGCCGAGATTTTCCCGCCAGGTGCGGTTTACATAAATGATTTTGCCATCCGCCGAGATGCTCTGGATGTAATCACGGGAATTATCAAACAGGTCGCTGAACAGCTCCTCGCGCTCCCGCAGGGTCTGTTCCACTTTGCGCCGCTCCTCCATTTCCTTCTGCAGCTCGACATTGGCATCCTCAAGCTCCCTGGTGCGCCTGTCCCATCCCTCCTTCATCCGGCCGATGCAGAAAAATGCGATAATCCAGCTCAGCACCTCCAGGACATGCAACGAGGGGGTCCTTCCCTGCCAGATGAAAAGAACATGGAAAAAAAGGGCAATCAGGCCGCCGGAAAAGGCGAATCTGAGACTTACGCTTCCTAACATAACCGGGTCACGGGGCAGGAGGGGAAATAAGGATCAAGCAACACAAAGCGGGCATGGGGAAATTCTAACAACACAGTGCAGTTTCATCGGCGACCTCCTTGTCTTTATTGGCATCAATTGTTATTCTTGCTTAAAAGCTCAGAAAAACCAAGAAAAATAACACGGGAAGAACTATGAATATCAAATACGGCCTGCAATTTCCCCAGGAAGGCATCTGCGCTGATGAACGCACCATTACCGGCGAATGCCGCTCGAAAATCCCGGAGGTGGTTGATCAGCTTGTCGAATCCTGTTTCTGCGATGAGTGCTTCGAGCACATCAACGCCGACCCGCTCCCTTCCCGGCAGCGGGCCATTGATCTTATAGACCGCTGCCGGGATATTCTGTTCCCCGGCTACTACCGGTCCCAGGACATTGACCAGATCAGTCTCAAGTACCGGGTCGGCGAAGAAGTTTCCACCCTGTACGATGCCCTGGCCACGGAAATCACATACAGCATCCGCCATGAGTGTACCCGGCATCATCGCTCCTGCCAGCAGTGCGATGAGCAGGGCAAACAGAAGGCCTTTGATTTTATCAGCTCCCTGGTGGGCTTACGGAAAATCCTGGCCACCGACGTGCGGGCCGCCTATGAGGGCGATCCGGCGGTCACCAACTACGACGAGGTCATTTTCTGCTATCCGGGCATCATGGCCATCACCATTTACCGCATCGCCCACCGCCTCCATGAACTGGGGGTGCCGATTCTGCCCCGCATGATGACCGAACATGCCCACAGCATCACCGGCATCGATATCCATCCGGGGGCCGAGATCGGCGAATCCTTTTTCATCGACCACGGCACCGGGGTGGTCATCGGCCAGACGGCGGTCATCGGCAACCGGGTGAAGATCTATCAGGGTGTGACCCTGGGCGCCCTTTCCTTTAAAAGAACCGATACCGGCGAACTGGAACGGACCGGCAAACGCCATCCCACCCTGGAAGACGATGTCACCGTCTACGCCGGTTCCACCATTCTCGGCGGCGATACCGTGATCGGCGCCCGTTCCGTGGTCGGCGGCAACGTGTGGCTGACCCACTCCATCCCCAAGGACACCAAGGTCATCCTCAACCCTCCGGAGCTGGTCTTCAAGAAAAAGGCATAACCCCGGCAATTTTCTCAGGCTGCTGCCGTGCGGCGGCATCTGGCGGGAAAACAGGCTGCGGACGCGACTTTTTTTGGCATGGCATGCAATTACCGGGTGATTTCTGCTGCCCGGTTCTGCTACTATCTGGATATTTACCCCAAAGGAGATACCATGAAGAAGATATCGTTTCTCACGCTCATGACCGTGCTGCTGCTTGCCGCGCCGGCCCAGGCTTTCCAGGGTGCTGACGGCTGCGGGACCGGCGAATGCAAGGATTGCCACAGCATGGCCAAGCAGGAGGCCGCCGGTCTCCTCTCCCTGCCGGAGAGCCAGGTGGTTGACGTCAAATTCAGCGAGGTGCCCGGCCTGTGGGTGGTGGATGTCAGCCAGCAGGGCCGGACCATGCCGGTCTATATCGACTTTTCCAAGCAGTACCTGATCTCCGGCTCGGTCATCAAACTGGCGGACAAGAAGGACATCACCAAAGAACGCGCCATCAATCTCAACCGCATCGACGTGTCCCAGGTACCGCTAGATGATGCGGTGGTGGTCGGTTCCCCTGCCGCGCCCCTGAAAGTCATCGTTTTTGATGATCCGCAGTGTCCCTATTGCCAGAAGCAGCAGGAAGAGATGCGCAAGGTGATCAGCCAGCGGCCGGATATCGCCTTTTTCATCAAGATGTTTCCCCTGAAGATCCATCCGGAGGCCTATAACCGGGCCAAGACCATCATCTGCCGAAAGTCGCTGGCGCTCCTGGAGGAGAGCCTGGCGGGCAAACCCCTGCCCCCGCCGGACTGCGAAACCGATCAGATCGAAAAAAATTTCGCCCTGGCCGAAAAACTGGCCATCCGCTCCACTCCCACGCTTATCATGCCGGACGGCAGGGTGATGCCGGGATATAAGCAGGCGGCGGACATCATCCGCCTGCTGAGCGAAGAAAAACCGGCGACTGCTGCGGAAAAGGGTACTCCACCGGCCAAATAAACCCCATGACGGGCGGGCATGATCTTCCCCTTGCGCCCTGAGCAATGATGAAACTTGCCAAAATATTCCGCTATGTATCGGCAGTTCTTCTGACCCTGGCCGGGCTCTGCCTGCTGACCGCCTTGGCCGGGGAAGCGGCGGGGGCGGCAGAAACCGCGGCCGGGGAAATTGCTGTCAATAACGACATCCTCAATGTCTACGGCAAGATTGTCAATTCCCACGGCACCGGCGTCGGCGACGTCGCGGTGGAGGTGGAGGTGAACGGCCAGGCGGTCAGCACGGGAGAGCCGGGCGGCCATGGCAGGGCCAGGGGCGTGCAAAGCACCGCGGACGGCACTTTTCAGGGCAGGTTTTCCTTGCCCGCCGGCAGACTGCAAGGAGCCGCGGTCAAGATCATGGTTCACAAGACAAGCTACGCCAACGAGAGCGTCGTCATCTCCCGGGACCAAATCGCCCGCGCCGGCCATGAGTACATGGCCAAGGCGGACGTCACCATCAAGCGGGCCGCGGGCCCGGCCTTCTGGATCGCCACCACGGTCTTCGTGCTGGCCTATGTGCTCATCTCCTTCGAGCTGCTGCACCGGACCCTGGCCGCCATGCTGGGGGCCTCCATCATGCTGGTGGTGAGCTACACCTTCGGCACATTAAACCCAGACTACCATATCCTCTCCTATGAGAGTGCCATCAAGGCCATTGACATGAACGTCATCCTGCTGCTCATGGGCATGATGATCATCATCGGCATTTTGAAGCATACCGGCCTGTTCCAGTGGTGCGCCTACAAATCATACCAACTGGCCCGGGGCAACGTCATCGTGCTGGCCGGCATCCTGATGGGCTTCACCGCCGTCACCTCCGCCTTTCTCGATAATGTCACCACCATGCTGCTGCTCACCCCGGTGTCCATCGAGATCGCCCTGTCGCTGGGCATTTCGCCCCTGGCCCTGCTCATTCCGCTGATCCTGGCTTCCAATGTGGGCGGCACGGCGACGCTGATCGGCGATCCGCCCAATATCATGATCGGCTCCTTTGCCGGGCTGACCTTCATGGAGTTTGTCAAAAACCTGACCCCGGTCTGCGTCGTCTCCATGCTGGTGCTGTTCGTCTACACCAAATTCGCCTACGGCAAGGAGTACGGCAAGGCCAGGGTGGATGATATCCAGGCCTTCATCGTCCAGCTGCGGGAAGAGTACAAGATCACCGACGCCACCCTTTTGGCGGTGGGCGGCATCGTCATGGCCATCGTGGTCGGCATGTTCCTGACCCACGGCTTCTGGCACATGGAGGTGAGCATTGCCGCCGTCTTCGGCGCCTCGCTGCTCTTCACCTACGGCCTGCTGACCAGGAAGGTCAGGCTGCTGGAGCTGATCGAAAAGGACATCGAGTGGACGACCCTGCTCTTCTTCCTGTTTCTCTTCATCCTGGTGGGCGGGGTGGAAGAGACCGGCCTGCTCGATCTCATCGCCGACGGGGTGCTCAATCTGTCCGGCGGCAATCTGGCCACCGCGATCTGCCTCATTCTCTGGGTGTCGGCCATCATGAGCGCCTTTGTGGACAACATCCCCTT
>JACQYM010000312.1 GCA_016208225.1 Deltaproteobacteria bacterium
CGGCATGTTCCAGAGCCGCAGGCTGATAAACAGCGGAGTGGCGGCCGCGGCCTGCCGGATAAAGGCAAAAATCCCGTCCAGGTAATGGGCCAGGGCCGGGTTGGCCGCCTGCCGGTCGGCGAAACTGTGCAGGGAGATGTTGATCTGCCGCAGAGCAGGGCTGGCCAGGAGCAGCGGCGCGAGCCGGGGCAGCAGGGTGCCGTTGGTGGTGAGGTTCACCTGCAGGTTCTCACTCCCGCAGATGGCGAGCAGTTGGGCGAGGTCCGGGTGGAGCAGCGGTTCGCCCAGCACGTGGAGGCAAGCATAATCGGTAAAGGGGCGGATCTGCCGGACAATGTCGGCGAAAGCCGCGGGACTCATGCAGCTTTCCGGCCTTTCGCTCTTATGGCAGAAGCTGCAGGCGAGATTGCAGCGGTTGGTGATCTCGATATAAATTTTTTTAAATTTCTTCAAAGAGCGGCACGCCTCGAGAGACCAACAGGCCACAGTGTGTCCCCCTGGGCATTGCCCGGCCGCATTTTCGCCACCAGGCAGCTGCAGCTCATTTTGCCGCTACGGTGCCTTCCGGCTTGGCGGGCAGGTCCGGCGTCGCCGTCATGTTGCTGATCAGTTTGCGCGGCAGTTTGGAAAAACCGCTGATCAGGGAGACGGTCACCGACGCCAGATAGGGAATCGATTGCACCAGCAGCACGATGATCCACACCAGCAGGTCAGGGGAGTCGACGCCCTGGGTCGCCTTGACGCTGTAAGCCGCGCACCAGAGGGCGGTCATGATCAGAAATTCCTCCCGGGCTGACAGCATGGCCCGCAGCAGGGCATGGGCATGGGCCATTTTCGGGGTGCGGAAGAATGGTATGCTCTTGGTGACAAACCCGTTCATGATGGCCTTGGAAATGGTATGGGACAGGGAGAGACCGGCCAGGGCCGAGGCAAAGGTCTGGGTGACCGTGGCGTTGACCCGGGTGCGATAGAGATAAAACATCTTGGCGATCTTGAAGATGAACAGGGTCAGCGGCATGGCTGACAGGATCACCAGGGGCGGGTCCACGACGCGCGGAAAAAGTCCCATGGCCATGGACCAGAAAAGCGCGGACAGGGTGAACACCAGGTTGAGGCTGTCCGCCATCCAGGGCAGCCAGCCGGCAATGAAGTGGTAGCGCTGGCCAAGGGTCAGGTTGGTCTTGCCGCCGAACAGGGCCTTGGCATGGTAGCGCATGATCTGCACCGCGCCGTAGGCCCAGCGGAAACGCTGTTTTTTGAAATCGATGAAGGTGTCGGGCATGACCCCCTGGCCGTAACTGTCGGCAATATAGGCGGCCTCATAACCTTTTTCGAAGATTTTCAGGCCCAGCTCGGCATCTTCGGTGATGCACCATTCGGCCCAGCCGCCCACTTCCTCCAGCACCGATTTGCGCACCATGGTCATGGTGCCGTGCTGGATGATGGCGTTGCGCTCATTGCGGGTCACCATGCCGATATAGAAGAAGCCCCGGTATTCGGCATAACACATGGCCTTGAAGAGGTTTTCGCGGTCATCACGATAGTCCTGCGGCGCCTGGACAATGGCGATTTTCGGGTGGGTGAACTGGGGGGTGAGGTCCCGCAGCCAGTTCCGGGCCACCGTGTAGTCGCTGTCAATGACCGCCACCACCTCCGCCTCCGGCGCCGTGTGGGCCAGGGCATAGTTCAATGCTCCGGCCTTGAAGCCGGCCAGCGGATCGACGTGGAAAAAGCGGAAACGGGGACCGAGCTTGGCGCAATGCTCCGCCACCGGCTGCCAGACCGCCGGGTCCTTGGTGTTGTTGTCAATGACCAGGACCTCGTAATGGGGGTAGTCGAGCTTTGCCAGGGCGTTCAGGGTTTCGTTCAGCATGTCCGGCGGTTCATTGTAGGCCGGCACGTGCACCGATACCATGGGCAGCTTGTCGTCCGCCACCGCCACCGGGGTAAACGGCCGGCGCCGACTGGCGGCCCAGGTCGCTTCGGCCCATTCATGCGCCTCGGCCAGCAGCACCACGGTGACCCCGACCATGCCGACAATCATCAGGAGGCCGACCAGGATGGTGGCGATGCTGAGATACTGCTGGGTGTAGTTGTAGACGATCCAGACCGCGCCGCTGGCCGCGGTAAAGGCGATGACGGCCAGAAAACTGCGGCCCCGTTTGCTCAAGGTCTTGCTGTCGATGAGCAGGAAGGCGAAGGTGATCATGGCGATCACGATGGATATGCCGGCCAGCCGCCGCCATTCGGGAATTTCCACGATCGGTTCGCTGAAGGGGAACTTGGGCTGCCGTTCCACATCATAGACCCCCCAGTATGCCCCCACCGCGCCCTCTGACACCTTTTTCCACGGCTGGTCAAAGGCCTCCATCACGTAATAGACATAGTCTTCCTTGTCGGCCCGGGCCAGAAAACGGCGCAGGAACGTGGCCTCGTTGGCCGTTGAGGCCACTGCGGCGTGGCGGGTGCGGCCGTTGCTCGGCCAGCCCACCTCGCCGATTATGATCGGCTTTTCGGGAAAGCTGGTCTTGAGAAGATTGACGTGATCGACCACATAGTCAACGGCCCGGTCCACATGCACCCCTTCCCAGTAGGGCAGCATGTGCACGGCGATGAAATCGACATGGTCGGCAAGGTCCTTATGGGTGAACCAGACATGCCACGGTTCGGCGGTGCCCACCGGCACATCCAGCGCCTCCCGCACCCTGTCCAGGTACACGCCGAGCTGTGCGGCGGTAATTTCGCCGCGCAGAATCGCCTCGTTGCCGACAATGACCAGCACCACGTTGCGATAATTCTCCCGGGCCACGGCAATGAGTTTTTCGATTTCCCGGTCGTTTTTTTCCTCATCATCGTCGATCCACGCCCCCAGGGTGACGTTCAGCCCGTGCTTACGGGCCAGGGCCGGGATCTGCGCCAGGCTCCCTTCCATGGTGTAGGAGCGGACGGCATGGGTTTTATCGGCCAGCAGGGCGAGATCGGCATCGATCTCTTCCTCGGAGGGCAGGATATGCTCGATGGCGCTCTGTCCCTCGCGCATGGGGGAAAAGGAAAAGCCCTGGATGCGGCTCGGCCAGGCGGGTTCTGTTTCCGGTTGATTGAAAAAGGCCCAGAGGCTGATGAAGATGACAGCAATGGCAATGCTGATAAGGATATTGGCTCTGTTCATAAAGTATGTCGAAGGATAAGGAGGATGACAACGGTATAACAACAGCCGCGTATGTTACTCAATTATTGTGTAATTTGATAGTGGAATTTATCGGCGGCAACTGGCGGCGGATGACCCTGTATTTTCATTATAGCACCATCTGCAGGAAAGATGTCCCTATTTCTTCCGCCGGAAAACGGCTGATTCGAGGTGACGGGGAGGGTGGATTGCCGGTTTCACCCGCTTTTCTTGCTGAACAGTGTTTTCTGTGCTTGAAAGTGGGTCGGATGATCGGTTAATTGGTTAGAAGGCAGGAGGCAGACGGCAGACGGCAGACGGCAAAAGGCAAAAGGCAAGAGGCAAAAGGCAGAAGGCGGAAGGCCCTGGATGGTGGGGCGGGTTTCCCGCCCTGTGAGAACGAAACACGAGGGGAAGAGGCAGGAGGGAGAAAAGCACCCCTCATGCCGTAATGTGGCCATGGAATCAGGCCGGCACGGGCATCGTTTATTGGGAATTTTCAGTTATGTCTTCCAGGCGGATCGATAACAAACTTGGCTTCATCCTGGTCACCCATGGGGATATCGGCGCCTCCCTGCTGGCGACCGCAGAGTATATCCTGGGCCGGAAGCTGGCGAATTTCATTGCCGTCAAGGTTCCTTTCATGAGCGAGCTGCGGCCGCTACTGGATAATGATTGCCCGTTGCCCTTTGCCCGGCGGCGGCAGTTGATCGCGGCACAGATCCGGCAGGCAAAAAAACAGGTTGACAGGGGAAGCGGCATCGTCGTGCTGGCCGATCTGGTTGGCGGCACAAGTTTTACCGTGACCAGGGAAATACTGGCGCCGGAGGAAGGGGTCATTATTGCCGGCATCAATCTGCCGATGCTGCTCAAGGCGGCGGAGCTGCGCGACTGCTCGCCGGCGGAGGCGGCGGTGGATCTGGTGGAACGGTCACGCCGGGCCATTGTCTGCCGGCTGCCGACAGGCGGCGTCGGGGACGACGACAGGCAGGAGGACGGTTCGGCAAGATAAGTTCAAGGGGGAAGCTGCTCATTATTGAACGGGGCAGCACCCCCCCCCTGGCCCATCTCCTGCAGCCATCACGCGGCGCTGATTGCCGCGATGGCCCCTTCATGAATGACCGCGGTGATGCCCAGTTTTTCCAGTTCCTGGCGGGGACGATCGCCGATGCGGGTGCAGTAAACCCTCTGGCAGCCTGCCAGGGCCTCCGCCACCGCGGCGAACCGGGCCGCATCAAACTGGTGGGATTGATCCCCGGTTGACAGGCGGGCAACCTGCCGTTCCGCAATGGGGGCGAGCCCCTGCGGTCCCGCCTCATAGATGAGAAAACGTTCCGCCTTGCCGAAGTGGTCATTGACGTTGACGCCGTCGGTGGAAACGATGGCTATCTGCATTTCTCCTCCTCCTTGTCGGTTGTTGCCCTGGTTTATGGAATATCAACTGCAAATTTACCACAGAGAGCACAGAGTTCACAGAGCTGACCAACCGTAATAAAAATGATCTCTGTGATCTCCGTGTGCTCTGTGGTGAAAACTGTTTATTGCCCCACCATCAGCCGCAGCCGTTGCCGCCGCCGGAGCAGGCCCCTTTGGAGGTGCACTTCTGCTGGCGGCCCTTGAGCTTGCTCAGATCCTTCCCGCTGTACACCGCCTCCAGACCCATGTCGATAAAGCCGCTCATGGTCACCGGTTTGACCCCCATTTTGGCCAGAATCTCCTTGGGGGAATCGCCGAGATCATTGACCAGCACGGCGCGGCAGTCCCGCAGGGCCCGGGCCAGGTTATGCCAGCGTTGCGGCCCGCCGCCGGGCTGGGAGGCCGGCCGCTCTTCCACCATGTTAAAGGTGCCGTCCTCTTTCTGTTCCCAGATCTGAAAACGGGTGGCCTCTCCCAGATGCTGATTGACCAGCACACCTTCCATGGTGGCCACCGCCACATAGGGCCTGTTCTGTACGGGCATTGACGGCAGAGAGGCGCAGGCGGAGAGACAGCCGTGCATCTCCTCGCTCTTGTCCTCGCCCAG
>JACQYM010000313.1 GCA_016208225.1 Deltaproteobacteria bacterium
ATTGGGTATATGGGCCGGCAGCAACCTGAATGGGGATGAGGATGCTGGAGAAAACAAGGAGAACGGAAAGGCGGCAATCCGTACTGAGATGACTCATCTCTTCTTTAATGGCGCGGGAATGCGTTTTGGTAAATGACATTGCTCGACCGGGTGTTGCAGGAAATGGAAATTAAAGGATGGGTCGGGGTTTAACCTGACACATTCTTTTTGTCAATCCGTAGGGTTACCCAGGTAATTTTTCCCGCGGGTTCGGCAGCGGAGCGGCAGTAAGAAAATAAGAAAACAACATAACGGCGGTATGGATTTATTTTGCGTTTTCCGTTATCCAGGGAGTACGATTTAACCATCGGCGGCATGGTATCTGTGCGGTGTGGTTCGCAAGATAAGTTGTTAAAATTGCCTGGCTGCCTTAACCATGTCCGCCGTTTATGCGACCGAAGGATAAAAAGGGTAATGACATGATGGCATCCTGCACCCTGATGGCGGTTCCGGAGAGCAGAGTGACAATGTTGAAAGCTGTCATTTTTCTGCTGGCCGTGCTGTTGTTCCATGCGGCAACCCTGCCAGATGCTTTCTGCAGCGAGCAAAGCTTCAGCCTGCGGGAAGCCGTGCTGACTACCTTCAAAAATAACCATACCCTCAAGGCCAGGGCCAGCGGGCTTGAAGCAAGCCGGGCTGATATCGGCATTGCCAGGAGTTCCCTGCTGCCGTGGCTGGCCATTGAGGAAAAATATCTGCGCACCGCCAATCCCACCTACTCCTTCATGGCCAAGCTCAATCAGGAGCGTTTCTCCACCCAGGATTTCGCCATCAGTTCCTTGACCGATCCGGACCCCATCAACGATTTCCAGACCCTCTTTTCCGTCGAACAGCCGCTGTTTGCCAGGAAGGCGGATATCGGCCTGGCGATGGCGAAAAAACAGCATGAAGCGGCAAGCAACCAGTATCAGCGCACCAGGGAGGAAATCACCCTGGAGGTGGTCCGCACCTTTCTCATGGTCCGCACCAGCCGGGAATATGTGCAGGTGGCGGAAAAGGGGGTGGCCGACGTCAGGGAGCATGTCCGGTTGAGCGAGCTGCGCTATCACAACGGCCTCGGTCTCTATTCCGATACCCTGCGGGCAAAAACCGCGCTGACCGGGGCGGAACAGAAACTGGTGAGCGCGCGCAGGAATCATGATGTGGCGAAAAAGGCCATGGGCCTGCTCCTCGGCCAGGAAGACCCGGTGGATGCCGGCCCGGAGGAGATCTCCCTGCCCCTGCGGGACATGGCCTACTATAGCGAGGCCGGCCTGCAGCGGCAGGATGTCAAGGCCCTGGCGGCGCAGCATGAAAACGCCAGAAAGAGTCTGGAAATGGCCAATGCCGGCTATCTGCCCACTGTGGGCGTCGGCGGCTCGTATCAGCTCAATGACCATGAAACACCGCTCGGCGCCGAGGGGGACAGCTGGCTGGTGGCGGCCGTGCTGCGCTGGCAGCTCTATGACGGCAGCAAAAGGGAATACGAGCGGATCAAGGCCGGCCATCGCATCGCCGAGACGGAGGAGTATCTGCAGGGGCTCAAAAAAGCGGTGTCGTTCAAGGTCTATGAGTCGTACCGGTCGGTGGAGGAAAAGGGCAAGAACCTGGAACTGGCGGAGAGCTCGCTGGCCACCGCCGAAGAGGGGCAGCGCCTGGTGCAGGTGCGCTATGAAAATTCACTGTCGCCCCTCATTGATCTGCTCGATGTCCAGGTGGCCCTGGACCATGCCCGGGCCGCGGTGGTGGCCAGCCGCAATGAGCATGAGCTGGCCAAGGCCACGCTGAGCTGTGAGAGCGGTACCATCCTGCGCGATCTGGGCGTGGAGTAACTGCATGCAGGCAAAAGGCACCAGGCAAAAGGCAAAGGGGTCGGATCAATGAAAGTTAAGATTGTCATGATAGGAGTGCTGGTCCTGCTGCTTGGCGGCTGCCGGGACAAAGCGGGGCCTGATGCGGCCCGGGTCGACAGACCGCCGGTGTCAGGCGTGCAGCTCAGCGAGGTCGTCACCTCGGAGGTGGTCGATTATTATGAGTCGTCGGCCACGGTCAAGGCAAAAAGCGCCAGCATCGTGGCGGCCCGCATGATGGGCACGGTGACCGAGCTTGCCGTCAGCGATGGGGAGCGGGTGCGGGCCGGCCAGTTGCTGCTTGTCCTGGATGACCGGGATGTGCGGCAGAAGATCAGCGGCGCCCGGGCCGCGCTGGCAGAGGCGGAAAAAGCGGTGGCTGCCGCGGCCAGGCAGCGGGAGCTGGCCCGCATCACCTACCAGCGATTTAAAAATCTGTTTGACGGCAAGGCCCTGACCGGGCAGGAACTGGATGAGGCGCAGACCCGCATGCAGGTCGCGGAGCTGGAGCATGAGCGCTATCTGGAGATGCAGAACAGGGCCGCGGCGGGGCTGGCGGAGGCTAAGGTATATCAGGAATTCACCAGGGTGACGTCCCCGGTGGCCGGCGTGGTGAGCAGAAAACAGATCGAGCCGGGGACCATGGTCATGCCCGGTGTGCCGCTTTTTACCATTGAGGATGATTCCTCTTTCCGGCTGGAGATGAACGTCAACGAAACCCTGGTCAACCGGCTGGCGGTCGGAACGGCGGTTGCCGTTGACATCCCGGCCACCGGCGCGGTATTGACCGGCACTGTTTCCGATGTGGTGCCGGCCGTTGATCCGGGCACGCGCAGCTTCCTGGTCAAGGTCGCCCTGCCGGTAGACGGTCTGCAGAGCGGGCTTTATGCCAGGGTGCGCATTCCCACGGGCCGGCGGGCCGCCATTGTCCTGCCCGGGACGAGTATCGTGGAAAAGGGACAACTGTGCGGCGTCTATGCGGTGAACGGAGAGAACATCGTCTCCTACCGGCTGGTCCGCCTGGGCAAGCGCTACGGGGAGGGCAGGGAGATTCTGTCCGGGCTGCAGGCCGGTGACAGGGTGATCACCGCCGGCGTGGAAAAGGCGGTGGATGGCGGCCTGCTGCAGGGGGAAAAGGGGCAATGAAGGGCATCGGCATCTCCGGCGTCATCGCCAGGGCGTTCATCCGGTCCAAGCTGACGCCGCTGATCGTCCTCGCCTCGCTGCTGCTCGGCGTCTTTGCGGTGCTGGTCACCTCCCGGGAGGAGGAGCCGCAGATTGTCGTGCCCATGATCGATGTCATGGTCAGCTATCCCGGCGCCACGGCCAAGGAGGTGGAAGAGCGGGTCACCAAGCCCATGGAAAAGTTTCTGTGGGAGATCAAGGGGGTGGAATATATCTATTCCATCGTCAAGCCCGGCATGAACTTGACCATTGTCCGCTTTTATGTGGGCGAGGACATGGAGAAGAGCCTGGTCAACCTCTACACCAAGCTGATGTCGCACTACGACCGGATTCCCGCCGGCGTTTCCCAGCCGCTGATCAAGCCCAAATCAATTGACGACGTGCCGATTCTGACCCTCTCCCTGTGGAGCGACCAGGGGGGCTATTCCGGCTATGAGCTGCGGCGCATTGCCCTGGAACTGTGCGATGAGCTGAAAAAGGACAAGGACGTCTCCGAGTTTTCCGTCATCGGCGGCCAGAAACGGCAGGTGCGCATCACCCTCGATCCGTCGCGCCTCAAGGCCTACAACATTCCGGCCCTGCAGATCATGCAGACCCTGCAGCAGGCGAATTTCGTGCTGCCGGCCGGCGCCTTTCCGGCGGGGGACGAGGAGTTTCTCGTTGAAACCGGCGGCTTCCTGGACAACCTGGATGATGTGGGCCGGGTGGTGGTGACGGTGGGGGCCGGCGGGCCGGTCTATCTCCGGGATGTGGCCGAGCTGGCGGACGGGCCGGAGGAACCGGCTGACTATGTGTTCATGGGCAGCGGTCCGGCGGGCGCCGAAAAAGAGCTGCCGTCCCTGGCCGCGCCCCGGGAGGCGGTGACCATTGCCATCTCGAAGAAGAAGGGGGCCAACGCCAGCACCGTGGCCGGCGAGGCCCTGGCCAAGATCGAGAAATTGCGCGGCGGCATCCTGCCCCGGGATGTCAAGGCCACGGTGACCCGCAATTACGGGGATACGGCCAGGGAGAAATCCAATGAGCTCCTTGACCATATGCTCATCGCCACCATCTCGGTCATCATCCTCATGGCCCTCACCCTGGGCTGGCGCGAGTCGCTGGTGGTGGCCGTGGCGGTGCCCGTGACCCTGGCCCTGACGCTGCTCATCAACTATCTGTACGGGTATACCCTGAACCGGGTCACCCTTTTTGCCCTGATCTTTTCCATCGGCATCCTGGTGGATGATGCCATTGTGGTGGTGGAAAACATCCACCGCCACTTCAAGCTGCACCGGGTTGACCCGCAGACCGCGGTGCAGGCCGTGGATGAGGTGGGCAGTCCGACGATCCTCGCCACCTTTGCCGTCATCTTTGCCCTGCTGCCCATGGCCTTTGTCCGCGGCCTGATGGGGCCCTATATGCGGCCCATCCCAGTGGGGGCCTCGGCCGCCATGCTCTTTTCCCTGCTGGTCGCCTTTATCGTCAGCCCCTGGCTCAGCTACAAGGTGCTGAAGAATGTGAAAAGCGGGAAAGCGGGGGAGCAGGAGACCGGCCGCCTGCATGCCATGTATGAGCGCGTCCTCGGCCCGCTCATCGACAGCCGCGTCAAGCGCTGGTCCGTGCTGGCCGGGGTGGCCGGGCTGCTGCTCGTCGCCATGCTGCTGGTGCCCTTCAAGGGGGTGACCGTGAAAATGCTGCCCTTTGACAACAAAAGCGAACTGCAGGTCATCATCGACATGCCGGAAGGGGTGAGCCTGGAGCGCACCGCCGCCCTGACCAGGGAGCTGGGCGATTATCTGCGGACCGTGCCGGAGGTGACCGATTTCCAGGCCTATGTCGGCACTGCGGCCCCCTATAATTTCAACGGCCTGGTGCGCCATTATTTTCTGCGCCGCGGCAGCAATATGGCGGATATCCAGGTCAACTTCGTCGACAAGGGAAAAAGGGCGCTGCAGAGCCATGAGCTGGCCAAGCGGCTGCGGCCGTCGCTCAAGGAAATCGGGGACCGCTACGGCGCCCGGCTCAAGGTGGCCGAGATCCCGCCGGGACCGCCGGTGCTCAGCACCCTGGTGGCCGAGGTGTACGGACCTGACACCGGCCGCCAGATCGACATTGCCCGGCAGATCATGGAGATATTCGCGGCCACCGACGGCGTGGTCGATATTGACTGGTTTGTGGAGGATGACCAGCCGAAAATCACCTTTACCGTGGATAAGGAAAAAGCGGCCCGGCACGGCATCAGCACCGCGGCAGTGGCCCAAACCCTGCGCATGGCCCTGCACGGCACGGCGGCAGGGCTGGTGCACTACGAAAAGGAGAAGGAGCCGGTCGAACTGCTGCTCCGCGCCGCCCTGCCGGAGCGGGCAAGCCTGGCCGACCTGCAGGAGATGACGGTGGCGGCGGCCGACGGCTCGCTCATCCCGCTTGCCAGCCTGGTGCGCGTCAGCGAGGGGATGGAAAACAAGACGATCTATCATAAGAATCTGAAACGGGTCACCTATGTGACCGGCGATGTGGCAGGCGCCATCGAGAGCCCGGTTTACGCCATCCTCACCATGAAGGAAAAGATCCGGCAGCTTGTCCTGCCGGAGGGCTATGAGCTTCGTCAGTATTCGGCGGTGCAGCCGTGGCTGGAAGATCAGTACGCCATGAAGTGGGACGGGGAGTGGCATATCACCTATGAGGTGTTCCGTGATCTGGGCATCGCCTTTGCCGCGGTGCTGGTGCTCATTTATATCCTGGTGGTGGCCTGGTTCCGCAGTTTTGTCACCCCGCTGGTCATCATGGCCCCCATTCCCCTGACCCTGGTGGGCATTCTGCCGGGCCACTGGCTGTTTGGCGCCTTTTTTACCGCCACCTCCATGATCGGCTTCATCGCCCTGTCCGGCATTATTGTCAGGAATTCCATCCTGCTGGTCGATTTCGTGCAGATGGAATGGCAGAGCTGCGGCTCGCTGCGCCCGGCCCTGATCACGGCCGGGGCGGTGCGGCTGCGGCCCATCGTCCTGACCGCGGCCGCCGTGGTGGTCGGCTCGTTTGTCATGCTGTTTGATCCGATTTTTCAGGGACTGGCCATTGCCATGATGTTCGGGGCGGTCGCCGCCACAGCGCTGACCCTGGTTGCCGTGCCCCTGCTCTATTTCGAGTTTTTCCGTAACCGGCATTGTCCGTTGAATGAGCAGATTCAGGAGAAGTAGGTAATTCCGGAGTCAGGAGACAGAAGTCAGGATTCAGAAGAGCAGGGGGAGCAGTCAGGAGGCCCATCTGGCTCCTGAATTCTGTCTTCAGACTCCTGGCAACAGGGAGGGGAAAAAATGAAGAAGCTGATGAGAAGCGGAAGAAAGAGTCGTTCGGGTTTCACAAAGAAAGCGGGCCTTCTGCTGGCGGCGATCGGCTTGCTGCTGGCCGGAAATTTGCCGCTGTACGCCCTCGAAGAAGTGGTGCTGGACTGGGACCCCGTACCGCTGGAAAAAGAACCGACCCAGGTCTTGCTGCATGGGGTGATTCATCATGACTCGCTGGTGAACCCGCATGATGTGGAAAAATGCATCAATTGTCATTACCGCAAACACAAGTCAAAGACCGGAATCTGCGCCAGCCGGTGCCTGGATGACCTGGGGGTGACGCATCATCCGGTATTTCGAAAATATCCGCCTGACCGCAAGGCAGCGGAATATGTCCCGGTTGCCAAACTTGAGAAGGGGGGCATCGTGCAGTTGCAGAACAACACGATGACCTGTCTGTCCTGCCATGATGTGTCCAACAGCCTGCCCTTTCATCTGGTCATCGAGGACAGGGAAAGCCGTTTCTGCAAGCTCTGCCATATCCGCTGAGCAGACGTTCTGTTCGCAGCCGCCATCCGCCATTCCGGCGCAGGCCGGAAAGGCGGATGGAAAAGCCGTGGTTGGTGAAGAGCAATCATCCCAGGTTTTTCAAGACCCGTTCCTGCCATGCCAGGGGAAAAGCAAACCCGCTGTTCCCTGCCGCTCCCCGTGGTTATCCCTTCAGCTCTGTTTGCTGCCCTCAGTGGGGCATATTTCCCACCCTGCGGAATAGGGCAATATGCCCCAGAAAAATGATGTGTCATATCATCAAAAAATGTTCCCAAAAAAATAGCCTGCGATAATTTTTTTCTTCTAGGTCGGTATATTAGGCCGACAAGGAGAAAAGCTATTATTGCCTCGTTAGTGATGGGCATAGGAATTGCTGACAGCCTCAATCAATTGCTGTCGGAAATTGCCCGCGCCGCCTGCTGTCGAACCTGACAGGCTGCATTGATTCAAAAAAGAACGAGCAGCATGAGCGCGGGACACAGATGATATGAAAAGTGACAAATCAAGGAAGAAAAATGAGGAAAACATCTTCGCCATCCCTTCCCCTTGCTTCCGGTCCGCGTGCGGTTCTCTCGCTCTTGATGGTGGCCGGCGTTCTGATCATTGCTTCAGTCAATGATGCCCGGTCACAGACCTATTGCAGCTCGGCATCCACGAATGCAAGTTATGAGTACGTGAATGAGGTGGCATTGAACGGCTCATCCAACCTGTCCGGGGCCAGCAATTACTCGGATTTCACCGGCAGCGTCTTTACCACCATCAACCGGGGAGCAACATATTCGCTCAGTTCCGTTTCCATGGTGGTCACCCAGGGAGGGCCCTGGCTGGAATATGTCAAGGCCTGGATCGATTTCAATCAGGATGGTGATTTCGCCGATGCCGGCGAAGAATTCGATTTCGGCAGTGCGGTGGTCAGCGACTCCCATACCTTTACGCATGATGTCATCGTGCCGGCCGATGCCGTTCTCGGCAACACCAGGATGCGCGTTATTCTGGAGTATAACGACTCCCCTGTTTCCTGCGGCAGCTATACCTGGGGGGAAACGGAAGACTATACGGTGACCATTGCCCAGAGCGTCGATTATTATTGTGACGACCTGGATGCCGACGGCCATTATGATCCCAATGGTCCCAACCAGGGGTCGTGTGTCGGTCAGGAGTGCTGGCCCGTCGGCTGCGGCATCACGAATGCGGATGACTGTAACGACAATGACCCCGGCATTTTTCCCACTGCCCTGGAAAGCTGCGGCGACGGCATCGACCAGAACTGTAACGGGTATGATGAAACGTGCAGCGGCGCCACCTCCTGTAATGTCGATATCAACGGCACGTATGTCGAGGCGGAAAAATACAGTGCCCTGGGGAACTCCTGGTCCCTGCAGACCGGTTCCGGCAATGGCGGCGCCTATTTAGCGGCCCTGATCACTGATACCACTGCCCCACCGAGCGGCATGCCGGTGGAATACCATCTGAACTTTCCCCAGGCCGGCACCTACTATATCTGGTTTCTGGTGAATAACGTCAACTCCAATGGCAACAGTGAACTCTGGTACGGGCTGAACGGCATGGCAACCGCTGCCTCTGCCGCCCAGTCAACCCGCCGCAGTAACTGGCAATGGACCAACGATGATTTTTACAACTCGAGTCCAACCCAGATCACGGTTTCCAGCGCCGGTCCCCAGACGGTGACGATCTGGTCCCGGGAAGATGCACTTCGTCTGGACGGTTTTTTTCTGGCGATTGATGCCGGCGCCACCCCGACCTATACCGCCACCAATGTTGATCCTTCCATAGCCTATGATGCTGACGGCGACGGTCACAGCTCGATTGATTCGTGTACAGGGAGCCGCGACGACTGCGATGACAATGATGCGGCGAACTTCCCCGGCAATAGCGAGGTCTGCGATAACCGGGACAACAACTGCAGCGGCACGGTTGACGAGAATGTGACCCGACCGACCTCGTGCGGCGTCGGCCTCTGTGCCGGCAACAGCGGTATCGAGACCTGCGCGGCCGGGGTGTGGGGCAATGACACCTGCGATCCCCTGGCCGGGGCGGCGGCGGAACAGTGTGACGGCACTGACAATAACTGCAACGGCACGGTGGATGAGGGGCTGGATTCTGATGTTGACCATGACGGCCATACCACCGCCGCCTCCTGCACCGGCACCAAAGACGACTGTGATGACAATGACGCGACCAATTTCCCCGGCAACAGTGAGGCCTGCGACAATCGGGACAACAACTGCAATAGCATAGCTGACGAGAACCTGACCCGCCCCACCTCCTGCGGTGTGGGCCTTTGTGCCGGCAACAGCGGCATCGAGACCTGCGCGGCCGGAGTGTGGGGCAATGACACCTGCGATCCCCTGGCCGGGGCGGTGGCTGAACAGTGTGACGGCGCGGACAATAACTGCAACGGCACGGTTGACGAGGGGCTGAATGTTGATGCGGACCATGACGGCCATACCACCGCCGCCTCCTGCACCGGCACGCGGGATGACTGCGATGACAATGACGCCACGAACTTTCCGGGCAATGCGGAGGCCTGCGACAATCGGGACAACAACTGCAGCGGCACGGTTGACGAGAATGTGACCCGGCCGACATTCTGCGGTGTCGGTCTCTGCGCCGGCAACAGCGGTATCGAGACCTGCGCGGCTGGGGTGTGGGGCAATGATACCTGCGATCCGCTGGCCGGGGCGACAGCCGAACAGTGCGACGGCGCGGACAATAACTGCAACGGCACGATTGACGAGGGTCTGAGCATTGACGCGGACCATGACGGCCATAC
>JACQYM010000332.1 GCA_016208225.1 Deltaproteobacteria bacterium
CCCTTTTCCCTCCTCTCTTCCGTCTGTTTTCTCGGCGGCGCCAGTTTCGGCTATTACGTTGTTTTTCCACCTGCCTTCCGCTTTCTCATGGGCTATACCACCGATTTTCTGAGCGCCCTGCCCACGGTAACGGAGTACTTCTCCCTCTCCCTGCGGCTGCTCATCGCCTTCGGGGTCATCTTTGAAATGCCGGTCTTCATGGTGCTGCTGGCCAAACTGGGCATTGTCGACCAGCCTTTCCTGAGCAGAAACAGAAAATACGCCTTTCTGCTTTCCTTTATCATCGCCGCCATCCTCACCCCCACCCCGGATGTGGTCAACCAGCTGCTCATGGCCGTACCCCTCGTCATCCTCTACGAGGTGAGCATTGTCGCGGTCCGCCTGTTCGGCCGCAAGACGATGGAGGAGGATGTTTAAACGTTGATGAAATCGTAAAAACTGAAAATTAACCACAGAGAGCACAGAGCCCGCAGAGATAACTGATTGTAATTAAAAATGTTTTCTCTGTGTTCTCCGTGCGCTCTGTGGTGAAAAAAAGACTTTTCCCGAAGCCGCCAACGTTTGTCAGCGTACACGTTTGAACGTCTCTCCCGCCCCGCACTGTCATTTTTTCCCCCTGCTGCCAAAAAAGTGAGAAATATTTTCCCCTTTTCTGTTGTTGCTTTTCCTGCGCCGCAATGCGACAATATCCTGATTCTACTGCGTAAAAGATTTTTTCGCCTGACGGTATATAATTTGCTATCGACAAGTTAAACATGAAGTTGACTTAAGCTTTTTCTTTGGTGGACGATAAGTCTGCTGAACAATGTGTTTATACTGTACGGGTAGAATCAATAAAATGCAGGTGACAACAATGAAATTCAGGATCAAGCAGGTAAGCCAGAAGCTGGATGTGCCGGTGTCCACCATTCGTTACTGGCAGCAGGAGTTTGCCGAGTTTATCGCGCCGGAAAGGACCAACGGCGGTCAGCGCCGCTATGATGACAAGGATGTCGAGGTGCTGGGACGCATCAGGGAACTGGTCTACAGCAGAAAACAGTCCATCGAGCAGACCAAGGCGCTGCTTGGCAACGGCGGCAGGCCGGAGGAGTCCATTGACTGGTCGGAACAGACCATCCTGCTCACCGGCGGCACCGGTTCTTTCGGCAAGCATTTCTGCCGGCTGATGCTGGAAAAATATCATCCCAGGGTCATCCGCATTTACAGTCGGGACGAGCTGAAGCAGCATGAGATGCGCATCGAGTTCAAGGATGACCCGCGGCTGCGTTTCTTCATCGGCGACGTGCGCGACGGCAAACGGTTGCAGCGCGCCATGGAAGGCGCCACCATGGCGGTGCATGCCGCGGCCCTGAAACAGGTGCCGGCCTGCGAGTACAACCCCTTCGAGGCGGTGAAGACCAATGTGCACGGCGCCCAGAATGTGATCGATGCGGCCATCGACACCGGCGTGCGCAAGGTCATTGCCCTCTCCACGGACAAAGCGGTGAATCCGGTCAACCTGTACGGGGCGACCAAACTCTGCTCCGACAAGCTGTTCACCCAGGGCAATGCCTATGCCGGCCCGAATGGGACCCGCCTTGCCTGCGTGCGCTACGGCAATGTCATCGGCAGCCGCG
This sequence comes from Deltaproteobacteria bacterium, assembly GCA_016208225.1. Classification (GTDB taxonomy): domain Bacteria; phylum Desulfobacterota; class Desulfobulbia; order Desulfobulbales; family SURF-16; genus SURF-16. The sequence continues at coordinate 1,617 of JACQYM010000332.1, forward strand.
GCAGCGTCATCCCTCTTTTCCTCAAACAGAAGGAGTCCGGCGTCATCACCATCACCGACGACAGAATGACCCGTTTCTGGATCACCCTGGACGAGGCGGTGGAGCTGGTCATCAAGGCCTTCTATTACATGGAGGGCGGCGAGATCTTCGTGCCCAGGATCCCCAGCATGCGCATTACGGACCTGGCCCAGGCCATTGCCCCGGACTGCAAGGTGGAGATCATCGGCATCCGGCCGGGCGAGAAGCTCCATGAGGCATTGACCGGCGAGGATGAGGGCAGAAACACCATCAGCTACAAGGGCATGTATGTGATTCTGCCCAACATGAGCTGGTGGGAGCGGGAAAATTACCAGGAGGGCGAAAAATTGCCCGAAAATTTTGTCTACACCAGCGATACCAATGATGCATGGCTCGGCGTCGATGAGCTGCGCCGCATCGTCTATGGGGAGGAAGAATCCTCTTCCCGCAAAACACGCGTCAAAGCCGTGGCGTGAGGGGGGCTCCATGGGAAAAGACGCGGATATCGCCCGCCGGATACAGCAGATAAGTCTCCCTTTTATCCCCTATGGCCGCCAGCAGATCGGCGAGGATGACATCGAGGCGGTGGTCGAGGTGCTGCGTTCCGACTGGCTCACCACCGGGCCGCAGGTGGCCCGGTTTGAAGAGGCGGTGGCCGCTTTTGCCGGAGGCCGGCACGGGGTGGCGGTCAGCAGCGGCACTGCGGCCCTGCATGCGGCCATGCATGCCATCGCGGTCGGCCCGGGTGATGAGGTGATCGTGCCGGCCATTACCTTTGTCGCCACGGCAAACTGTGCCGCCTATCTGGGCGCTACCCCGGTGATTGTTGATGTTGACCCGGCGACCCTGCTCATCGATCCGGAGCAGGTGCGGCAGCACATCACCCCGCGCACCAGGGCCATCATTGCCGTCGATTATGCCGGCCAGCCCTGTGATTACGCCAGCCTGCGGCAGATCGCCGACGAGCACAACCTGTACCTGGTGGCGGACAGCTGCCACAGTCTCGGGGCCGAGTACCGGGGCCGCAGGGTGGCGGAAATTGCCGACCTCACCGTGTTCAGCTTTCATCCGGTGAAACATATCACCACCGGCGAAGGGGGCATGGTGGTGACCAATACGGCAGAGCTGGCGGAGCGGATGCGGCGTTTCCGCAATCACGGCATCAGCACGGACCATCGCCAGCGCGAGAGCCTGGCCACCTGGTTCTATGAAATGACCGAGCTTGGCTTTAATTACCGGATCTCCGACATCGGCTGCGCCCTGGGGCTCAGCCAGCTGAAAAAACTGCCCGACTGGCTGGCCCGGCGGCGGGAGATCGCCGCCCTGTATACCGCGGCCCTGCAGAATATTGCCGAAGTACAGCCGCTGCATGCGGCAGGGGATGTGATGCATGCCTGGCATCTCTATGTGGTGCGGCTGGCTGCGTCGGTTGACCGGGCCGCCGTGTTTCAGAGAATGCGGGCCAAAAATATCGGGGTCAACGTCCATTACCTGCCCCTGCATCTGCATCCCTATTACCGGCAGAGAGTAAGCCCGGCCGTGCTGCAGCTGCCGGCGGCGGAGGCGGCCTACGGCCAGATCCTCTCACTGCCCATGCATGCCGGTTTGACCGATGACGATGTCATGCGCGTGGTCAGCACCCTGTGGCAGGCAGTGGCCGGTGCATGCTGACGGCGGAGGCGGGAAAAGGCCGGCTGCTCGTCATCCGGGCCGACGCGGACAGCCGCATGGGCACCGGGCATGTGATGCGCTGTCTGGCCCTGGCCGGGGCCTGGCAGGAGCGGGGAGGCAGGGTGGTGCTGGCCGGCCATATCGGCAGCGACGGTCTCAGGCAGCGCTTGTCCGGGCAGGGAATTGAACCCATGGACCTCGTCTCCGGCCCGCCGGCCGCCGAGGAGATGCAATGGCTCGACGCGCTGCGGCACCAGCCGACCGGCCGGGCCGGGGAGAGCTGGATCGTGCTGGACGGCTACCAGTTTGATCATCCGTATCAGCAGCGGCTGCGTCGCTCCGGCTTGAAACTGCTGGTCATTGACGATGATGCCCATCTGCCCGCCTATGACGCGGACCTGCTGCTCAACCAGAATCCGGGCAGTGAAAAGCTGGACTACCAGATCCCGCCGGAGACGGTGCTGCTGCGGGGCGGCAAATATGTGCTGCTGCGCCGGGAATTTCTGGAGGCGCGCCGCCGGGAAATCGCCGATTTTTCCGAGCAGGCCGCCCGCCTGCTCATCACCCTGGGCGGGGCTGACCCGGACAATGCAACCCTCAAGGTGATGGAGGCACTGCAGCGGCTGGACCTGCCGGCAGTGCAGGCAAAGATCATTGTCGGCCCGGCCAATCCCCATCTGCCGCTGCTGCGGGAATGGATGCGGGGCGGGTCCCTGCCGGCCGAGCTGCTCGTCGATGTGCATGATATGGCGCCGCTCATGCAATGGGCGGAAGCGGCCGTTACCGCCGGCGGCAGCACCTGCTGGGAGCTTGCCTGCCTGGGCGTGCCGGCCCTGGTCATCACCCTGGCCGACAATCAGCGCGGGGTGGCGCGCATCATGGCCGAGAGCGGCGCCGGCCTTGACTGCGGCTGGCACCATGCCCTGCAGCCGGATCAGCTGGCCGTGGCAATCGCGGCGCTGTGCCGGAACCGGCAGCAGCGGCAGGCCATGCATGCCGCCGGCCGGGCCCTGGTGGACGGCGAGGGGGCCGACCGGGTGGCGGAACGCATGCTCTGTTTCCCCTTTGCCTTCCGCCCGGCGGCAGCGGACGATTGCCGGCAGATATTTGCCTGGGCCAATGACCCGGTGATCCGCAGCGCCTCCTTTCACCGCGGCGCCATCGGCCGGCAGGAGCATGAGGCGTGGTTTGCGCGCACCCTGGCCGACCCCGATACCCTGTTCTGGATCATCATGCTGCATGGCGACCGGCCCGCCGGCCAGGTGCGGTTTGCCATAAACAACGGCGAGGCGATCATTTCCATCAGCCTGGCAGCGGAGTACCGCCATGCCGGGCTGGGCAGCCGGGCGATCAGCACGGCCTGCTGCCGGCTTTTTGCCATGGGCGGCATCGACGTGGTGCACGCCCGGATCAGAAAGGACAACGCCCAGTCAATCAAGAGCTTCAGCCGGGCCGGGTTTGTCCTGCACAGCGAGGAAATGGTGCAGGGAGTACCGGCCCTGCACATGAGCCTGAGGGACACGCGATGATGCAACAGTATCTGCGGATCAATAGCCGGTGGATCGGAGCCGGCCAGCCCGTCTATATCGTGGCGGAGATGTCCGCCAACCACCGGCAGGACTTTGACCAGGCAGCGGCGATCATCAGGGCCGCCGGGGAAGCCGGTGCGGATGCGGTGAAATTGCAGACCTATACCCCTGATACCCTGACCATCGATGCCGACCAGGAATGGTTCCGCATCAAGGGCACCATCTGGGAGGGAAAAAATCTCCATCAGCTTTACGCCGAGGCCTATACCCCCTGGGAATGGCAGCCGGAACTGATGAACATCGCCCATTCCCTGGGGCTTGATTTCTTTTCCACGCCGTTTGACGCCACGGCCGTGGATTTTCTGGAAGGGATGGGGGTCAAGGCCCACAAGGTCGCCTCCTTTGAACTGGTGGACCTGGCGCTGCTGAAAAAAATCGGCGCCACCGGCAAACCGGTGATCATGTCCACCGGCATGGCCACCCTGGCCGAGATCGATGAGGCGGTCGCCACCCTGCATCAGGCAGGCACAAGTGAGCTGGCGCTGCTCAAATGCACCAGCGCCTATCCGGCGCTGCCGGAAGAGATGAATCTGCGCACCATCCCGCACCTGGCCGCGACCTTCGGGGTGCCGGCCGGTCTGTCCGATCACAGCATGGGAATCGCGGCCCCGGTGGCGGCGGTAGCCCTGGGTGCCTGTCTCATTGAAAAGCATCTGACCATCAGCCGGGCCGCCGGCGGCCCGGACAGCGCCTTTTCCCTGGAACCCGCTGAATTCAAGGCCATGGTGAGCGCGGTGCGCCAGACGGAACAGGCCCTGGGCCAGGTGCGCTACGAGCCGACAACAAAGGAAAAGCAGAGCCGCATGTTTCGCCGCTCGCTCTTTGTGGTGCGGGACATGGCGGCCGGCGAGGAATTTTCCCTGGCCAATACCGCGTCGATCCGGCCGGCCCACGGGCTGCCGCCGCGCTACCTGGAGATGGTGCTCGGCCGCCGGGCCGCGGTGGCCATCCCCCGCGGCACCCCGCTGGCCTGGGAGCTGGTGGGCGGCGGTGTCTGAGCAGAAAAAACCTTTCACCACAGAGCACACGGAGATCACAGAGAAAATATTTTTAATTACGGTCAGTTATCTCTGCGTGCTCTGTGCTCTGTGGTTAAGTTAGTGTGGGTTGGGTTAGGCGGCCTCATCGCCGTAACCCGACATGCATGAAGGGGTGGCAAGGGCAGGGATTGGTTATTGGGTGATGGCAGCAATTGTCGGGTTACGCTTCGCTAACCCGACCTACGTTTACTGCCACTGACTCGTCATTCCGGCATGTTGTTAGCCGGATTCCAGGAATAATGGGGATGAACAGGCAACCTGCGGTGTACATACTTGCCAGCAGAAGAAATGGTTCCCTTTATGTCGGCGTGACCGCGAACCTTGTCAAAAGGATATGGGAACACAGGAACAATATGACTGAAGGATTCACCTAAACAGAGTGCCGGAATGACGCGGCGTTAATGCGTAGCCTCTCAAAAGGACGTAGGTCGGGGTTAGGCGGCCTCATCGCCGTAACCCGACATGCATGAAGGGGTGGCAAGGGATTGGTTATTGGGTGATGGCAGCAATTGTCGGGTTACGCTTCGCTAACCCGACCTACGTTTACTGCCACTGACTCGTCATTCCGGCATGTTGTTAGCCGGAATCCAGGAATAATGGGGATGAACAGGCAACCTGCGGTGTACATACTTGCCAGCAGAAGAAATGGTTCCCTTTATGTCGGCGTGACCGCGAACCTTGTCAAAAGGATATGGGAACACAGGAACAATATGACTGAAGGATTCAC
>JACQYM010000333.1 GCA_016208225.1 Deltaproteobacteria bacterium
GAGGGGGATGGGTTACAAACGCCGAGAGACCAATTCAACCCCATCCCCACCCCTGCCCTCCCCTTGAAGGGGAGGGAGTTGCCCATTCCGCTCCTTGCGCCAATAATTAAAATGTTTCCTCTGTGATCTCTGTGTGCTCTGTGGTGTAAAAAATAGTCTTTTGCGGTTAACCGCCGTTAACAATTTCACCAAGCAGCAGGCGGCGCGCCGCCCCCACCAGATACAGGGAGCCGGCAATACAGATTAAATCATCGGCATCAGCCATTTGCCCGGCACAGTCAAGGGCGTCTTGTACATTCTCCCGGCCGGTTGCCCTGTCGCGCAGTTCCGCCGGCAGAATTTCCCGAAGCATTTCGGCCGTTGCCGACCGCTCCGACTCCGGCCGGGTAAAGATGATGTGATGGCAATGGGGCGCCATGACATTAAGGGTGTTGGCGATATCCTTGTCAGCCATACTGGCCCAGACGCAGATGAGTTTCTTATAGGTAAAATCGGTGCCGAGACTCTGCACCAGGGTGGCAATGCCGGCGGGGTTGTGGGCCCCGTCGAGCAGATAGCGGCGCAGACTGCTGCTGCCTGTGGGGCAAAACCCTGCCCCACAGGCGATCGGCCTGCCGCCTGGCCCGTTCAGACAGAAATATTCAAGTCGGCCCGGCCAGCGTACCCGAGCCAGGCCGGCGCGGATATGCTCTTCTTCAAAAACAAAACCCTGCTGCTGCAGACAATCAAGCACCGCCAGGGCAAGAGCGGCGTTAGCAAACTGATGGGCTCCTTGCAGCGGCAGCGGCAGCCCGGTTATGGTCCGACCGCTAAGACCAGCATAATCCCACGAGCCATCCCCATGACGGCGGACATGAAAGTCACGGCCCAGCAGATACAACGGCGCCCCTTTCTCCCGACAGACGCGGCTGACCACCTCCAGCCCCACATCCGGGGCAACGGCGGAGACCACGGGAATGCCCGCCTTGACGATACCCGCCTTTTCCGCGGCAATCTGCGCCAGGGTGGTGCCGAGATGGGCCTCATGGTCCATTGACACATTGGTGATGACGCTGACCAGAGGGGTGATGACATTGGTGGCATCCAATCTGCCGCCCAGTCCGACCTCAAGGATGGCGATATCAACCTGCTGCCCGGCAAACCAGAGCAGGGCCAGGGCGGTGGTAAATTCAAAATAGGTTATCTGCCGCGGCCCGAGGCTGTCGCGAATCCGGGTGGCGATTGCGGCAAACTCGTTTTCCGTGATGAAATTGTCATTAATGCGGAAACGCTCCCGGACACAGGTGAGATGCGGGGATGTATAGAGTCCGACTTTCAGGCCTGCTCCGGCCAGCAGGGCAAGCAAGGAGGCGGACACCGAACCCTTGCCGTTGGTGCCTGCCACATGGATGAACTTCAGGTCCTGCTGGGGATGCTGAACGCCGGCAAGAAAAGCGGCCATGCTGTCAAGGCCGAGCTTGATCTTGAAAAACTGCAGCTGGTCCAGATACGACCAGGCCTCCTGGTATTGCATTTCGTACTTCCTGATCTAAGGGGGGAAATTTCCGCCGCAAGGCGCCGCAAATCGAAACAGCCAAAATAGCAGAACTTGCGGGAACATGCAACTGCATCGCCACCCGGCGGTATGGCAATACAGGAACCGGCCATCCCCCCCGGCAGAGATCAGCAGGCAAGAGGCAGCGTGAATTCCTGACTCTCTCCTGATGGGTTTTCCTCCTTGCGCATTCCCAGGAAGAACGGACATCGGCTATGATTGTGTTGACACAGATTTTCCAGATCAGCGATGCTCGGGATATAATTTCCCTCTCTGGCAGAGCATGACGCCACCTTCCAGCTGAACTCACTACTCGAATAGATCGACAAATAGGTGCAAACCATGGCTACCCTCCTTTTTATGAAGTGAAAATAGCCCGGTCATGTTAGGAAACTGTTAAACAATTATTAAGTTAACGTTGGTAGCAAAAGACAAGTTCAGAATGAGTGCCTAAAGTACTTAAAGTTTCGGTACTTTCTGATTAGATAACTCCTTTAATTTTATACCCTCAAGGGGCACAAGGGCACTTTAAGTATTAGCGCACTTTAGGCACTCTACGCAGGAATTGCTCAAACCAGTTCAAGCTGGGCGTAGTCGAGCCGCAGAGTTTTCAGGCCGTGGCGGGGGAAAAAGATATCCACCGTTTTTTCTCCTGTAACCCTTTTCACCTGGCCGTGGCCGAAAAAACCATGTTTTACCGTCATGCCGGGGGAGAGCATGCTGGTGGAGGTAATTTTCCCGCCGCAGGCCCCCGCCTCTTTGCCTGCAGCCGGCAGCCTGCTCCCCAGAGACAGACCTTCGCCGTGTGCTTTGTCTTCCCAGGAATAGTGGCCGGCAAATGAGCCGTAGCTGCCGGAGGAGCCGGACACTCCGCCCAGTTGATGAAGCAGGCCGGAAGGCAGTTGGGCCAGAAAGGGGGAGATGGAGGCATAATGGCGTGTCCGGTCAGGAGAAACAAACTCCCGCGGATAAGAGAGATACAGCCTGGATTTCGCCCTGGTGGCGGCCACATAGAGCAGCCGCCGTTCCTCCTCCAGCTGCTCGGGAAAAGCGGCGGCATGGGCTGAGGGAAATTTGCCGTCCGCCAGGTCGATGACAAAGACCGTGTCCCATTCCAGGCCCTTTGCCGAATGGACGGTGGACAGCACCAGGGTGTCGTTTTCCGCGCGGCTAAACTTATCGCCGGACAGATCAGGGGGATCAAGGGAGTCGTCGACCAGAAAGTCCTGCAGCTCTTTATAATCACCGATGATGGTTTTCAGCTGTTCCAGATCACGGGTGCGGGAAGGATAATCATCCGGGTAGAGCCGTTCAAAAACAGGCTGATAATAGTCCATGATCCGGCCAACCTGGGCAAGCGGGGTCAGACAGCTGCCGAGATCGGAGAAGAGCTGCACCAATTCCAGGAATTCGCTCTTCCAGGCCGGCGCCGGCTGATAGGCCCGCAAGGCGGCGAGCGGGTCGGCTGCCGCACGTACTTCGGCCACGATCTTCTGGGCGGTTTTCGGCCCGACTTTGGGCAGATGCAGCAGCACCCGGTTCCAGGAGAGGGAATCCTGCATGTTGGCCACCAGCCGCAGGTAAGAGATGACATCCTTGACATGGGCCGTTTCAGTCAGCTTGAGGCCGCCCCGCTTTTCAAAGGCGATCCGGATATTGGCCAGTTCCAGTTCAAGTTTGTAGGAGTGGAAACCGGAGCGGAAGAGTACGGCCATCTCATGATACGGGACGCCCTGCCCGTGCAGCTCAACGATTTTCTGCGCCACGAAACGGGCCTGCTCCCCTTCGTCACGGGCCGCGTAGAGTAACGGTTTTTCGCCGCCGGTAATGTTGCTGAACAGCTTCTTGGTGTATTTCTCCCTGGCCTGCTCGATCACGGCGTTGGTGGCCTCCAGAATTTTCTGGCTGCTCCGGTAATTTTCCTCCAGCCGGATCAATTTGGTGCCGGGGAAAATCTTCGGGAAATCCATGATATTTCTGAAATCCGCCCCGCGGAAACTGTAGATGGACTGGCTGTCATCGCCCACCACCATGACGTTATCATGGTCCGCGGCAATGAGACGGACGATTTCCGCCTGTATCCTGTTCGTGTCCTGATACTCGTCCACCATGACATAGCGAAAGCGCGACGAGACCTCATGCCGCACATCCTCATTTTCCGCCAGCACATTGCGGAAGTTGACCAGCAGGTCATCATAATCCATGAGCCCATGGTCCCGCTTGAACTGCTGATAATGGTCGCGGATGCGGTACAGATCACCAATGAACTCCACCAGATGCAGGTACTGGCTGTTGACAAGCTCATCAAACGGCTGGGATTTATTGACCGATCCGCTGATGATATTCAGGATGACCCGCTTGGACGGAAACCGTTTGCCGGCGCCGCTTAAATCAAGGGATGACTTGAGGAGATTGATGATCCCCTCGGCGTCCGCCCGGTCGAGAATGGTGAAGTTGGCGGCATATCCCACATGGCGTCCGTAGCGGCGCAGGAGAAGATTGGCCACGGCATGGAAGGTGCCTCCCATGACCCGCTGGCAGGAATCATCCAGCAGGGATGCGGCCCGGCCCGTCATTTCCTGGGCAGCCTTGCGGGTAAAGGTGAGCAGCAGGATATTGTCCGGCGCAATGCCCTGTTCCACGAGATGCACGAGCCGATACACCAGAGTGCGGGTCTTGCCGCTGCCGGCCCCGGCGATGACCAGCACCGGACCGTGCACCGTGGTGGCCGCTTCCAGCTGGCAGTCATTCAGATCTCCGGGCCGGATGCGGGAGGGAGACTGTCGGCCGCCGGCACGGCTGAGGGAAAAAAGACTTGTCTGTTTCATAGAGATCAACTATATGTTTTTTTGGTTAGACCCGCATCTGTTAAAAGCAGAAGAGAGGAGACAGGAGAGAGAATCCAGCAGGCCGATCAGACTCCTGACTCCCGACTTCCGCTTGCCAACCCCTGAAAACAGTACAAATGACAAGAGCTTATTCCGCACATCCCATCCAAGCTTGGAGGATCTGAACATGGCCGGATTACATGATATTTTCACGGATGATGCACTCCGGAAACTCTTCCCAGCCACGCGTGCTGACGAATTTTTTGATGCCCTGTTCGGTGATGCCGCGGAAGGGGCCTATGACATTTCCCTGAAATTTGCCGGCTACCAGCCGTCAAACAAAGAGCTGCGTTTTGAACTGCATCTCATCCAGCGGCCCGGCAAGTGTCTGGCCTGTAACCTGACCTACGGCCTGCCCGAGGTTTTTTCCCGCCATCCGCGCATCAATATCAAAGGGCTGGTGGCGGACATCAACACGCTGCTTGCCGGGCAGTTCCAGTGCGAAGCATGGTCCCTGGCCAGCACCAAGTCGGTCTCCAGCGCCCTGCATATTATTCCCCTGCTTATCCAGGTAAAGTAAGGAGTCAGGAAACCTTCGGTTCTTCCGACTGCTGGCCCCTGACTGCCGGCTCGTCCGCTTTTTCCCCCAGCAGGCCCGGCAATCTGTCAAAATAGCGGCCCACGTCCGCGGGCCGATGGGCGTCGGATCCGGCCGCCAGCCTGATTCCCATCCGGCGCGCCTCCTGCAGGATCGCAAGCGTTGGGTACGGCTCACCCCGCAGGGCAAAACCTGAAGTGTTCACCTCCAGGGCGATATCTTTTGCCCGCATCAGGGCCAGGATCTCACGCACCCTGGCAAAATGCTCACCGGTAAAGGCAAAGGCGGGGCAGTGACGCAGCACGGCGTCAAGATGGCAGACCACGTCAGCGGGAATCACGGCCAGGGCCCTGGTCAGCCCCTCGAAATAGGCGGCGGCCACTTTTTCCACGCCGATGGCCTCCATCAGCGCAATGCTTGCCGGCCTGCGGCTCACCATGTTGACATGCTCATTCCCGGCCCACAGATAGTGGTAGGAAAGGCCGATGCGGTCCCAGGCGAACCTGCCTAAAAAGTCCGCCGTTTCCTGCAGGTGATCGGGATTGGCGCCCACTTCGACCCCGCAGCCGATCTCGATTTTGCCGGCATACCTGGCAGCCAGCCGTTTCCCCTCCGCGTGATACGCGACAAATTCCGCCTCCGTGAGCCAGGTGGATTCAAAATAATTGATCCCGATTTCATGGTGTTCGAGAAAGACCAATTTCTTGAGCCCCGCCGCCATGGCAGCCAGCACATACTCCTCCATTTCGCCCCTGGCATGATGACAGAGGCGGGTATGCACGTGACCGTCGGTGGTGCTATCAATGGCTGGCAATGGCATGGTGAATCGTAATTATCCAGCTTGGGACGAAAAACGTTCGATCGCCCCCGATGCTGTAACTGTTCAGCAGTGCCGCAGATGCGCGAAAGAGGCCTTGCCGCTATACATGGGGTATGCGGCTAGGCCGATGACAAAGCAGATGCGGTGCTGCTGGATAGTTACGGTGAATCAATAATTTTTCCGGGCCAGCACTTCACGGGGTTTTGCCCCGTCCGCCGGCCCGATTACCCCTTCCTTTTCCATGGTTTCGATCATCCGGGCCGCCCGGTTGTAACCCACGCGCAGCCGCCGCTGGATCATGGAGATGGAGGCCTGGCCCGATTCGCAGACAATGGCCACCGCTTCGTCATACCGGTCGTCCATATCGCCGTCCGCCTCACTCTCCTCGCCGTCCTCCTCCTTTTCCACGCTCTGGATCACGGATTCATCATAGCGGGCGCTGCCCTGCTGCTTGAGGAAGCTGACCAAACGCTCCGATTCATGCTCGGAAATATAGGCCCCGTGGATACGCTGCAGACGGGCGGTGCCGGGCGGCAGAAAAAGCATGTCGCCGGCGCCCAGCAGATGTTCGGCGCCGCTCGTGTCCAGGATGGTGCGAGAATCGATCTTGGAGGAAACCTTGAAGGACATCCTGGTGGGAAAGTTTGCCTTGATAAGCCCGGTGAGCACATCAACCGAGGGCCGCTGGGTGGCAAGAATGAGATGCATGCCGGCGGCCCTGGCCATCTGGGCCAGACGGGCCACGGCATTTTCCACCTCGTTGGAGGAAACCATCATCAGGTCCGCCAACTCATCGATGATGATCACGATATAGGGCAGCTTTTCCTCGGCGATTTCATTATAGCTGGCAAAACCCTTGACCCGCATCGCCTCCATCAAAATGTAGCGGCGCTCCATCTCCCGCACTGCCCACTGCAGGGCGCGGCTGGCCATCTTCGGATCAACCACCACCGGGTGGAGCAGATGGGGAATCGCCTCATAGGTGGTCAGTTCGATGCGTTTCGGGTCGACCATGAGCAGCCGCACATCGTCCGGGGTCGCCTTGAACAGGATGCTGCAGATGATGGCGTTGATGGCCACGCTTTTGCCCGCCCCGGTGGCCCCGGCGATCAGCAGGTGGGGCATCCTGGCCAGATCGGCGCACACCGGCCGGCCGACCACATCCATGCCCAGGCCGATGGTCAGTTTTGACTCGGCCTTGACGAATTTGTCCGTGGCCAGGATTTCGCGAATCGTCACCTTTTTCCGGTGCGGATTGGGTATTTCGATGCCCACCGCCGCCTTGCCGGGAATGGAGCCGATGATGCGCACGCTCTCCGCCTGCAGCCCCAGGGCGAGATCATCGGCCAGGGAAACGATGCGGTTGATCTTCACCCCCGGCGCCGGGGCAAATTCATAGGTGGTAATCACCGGCCCGGGCGAAATGCCGGTCACCTTGCCCTTGACGCCGAAATCAGCCAGCTTGTTTTCCAGGGTGCGGCTCACGGTCAGATAATGGTCCCGGTCGATCACCACCTCATCGTCGCCGGGAGGATCGAGCAGGGTAAGGGCAGGCAGCTGGTAGTTACCTGATTTGACGGGCAGCGGCTGAAAATCCTCCTTGCCGGCGCTGCTCTTCAGCATTACCGGCTCATGGAGCTGCGGCATGGCATAAGCGGTTTCGGACGGATCTTCTCCTTCGTCCCGGTCGACCGGACCCGCGGCCGACAGTTTTTTGTCCGGGGTCTTCAGCTGGCGGCGCCGTTTCAGTTTCTGATTGATCGTGCCGCAGGTGGTCACCACGCTTTTGCCGACAAAAAAGGGGGAAAAACGGACAGTGGCCATCAGGGAAAGAAGCAGGGTGGTGGCGAAAAAGAGAACGGCCCCGGCCCGGCCGAAATAGTTGCCGGCCACACCAAACAGGATGACGCCGGCCCGGCCGGCAAGGGGATAACCGTGTCCGAAAAGATTCAAGGCATGCCAGGGAACCGCGGCAAGCAGGGCGCTGCTTGCCAGCAGCAATCCGGTGCAGCCGGCGCAGATAACCGGCAGCCGGCGCAGGGAAAATCTGGCAAAGAGCACGGCAACACCGAAAAAGACACAGAGTATCGGCAGCCAGAAGGAACTGAGGCCGAGAAAACTCAGAAACAGCGTGGCCAGAAAATTGCCGACCGTGCCGCACCAGTTGGCGGCTGC